>JBJOLO010000628.1:0-8172 GCA_046045565.1 Planctomycetota bacterium
AAACGGAATGCTCGTGCGATCAATCCGCTTGAAGTAGTCTGCGGTGCCGGCATCGAGCTTGGCCCAGATCTCGCCCTGGTTTTGGTCGAGCAATTCCAGGCCTCGGATGACGTGTGGCCGATGGAAGCGACTGGCGTTGGTGATCAGCACCATTTTCACGGCATTCAGCCCGTAATGACGTTTCCGCTCGGCGCATGCCGCGATGATCTCATCGAAGTTTTCATACGTGGTCGGTTCGCCGTCACCAGAAAAGGCGATGTCGTTGACGTGGCGCAGATGCGGAGGAACTTCAGAAATCAGGGGCAGATTCCAGATGCTGCCATCCTGAACGCGGGCGAGCAACTCATTGAGTTCGCCAAGGAGTGTTTCCCATTCGACGAACCGCGTGTCGCTTGGCGAGGTGCGGTCGACCTGGCAGTAGATGCAATCGAAATTACAAACCTTATCGGGGTTGAGATTGACTCCGATGGAGAGTCCCTGCGATCGACGGCTGAGGACCGGATAAACAAAGCGATTATCCGCGAAGCGGCGGGAGTGATCGGTGATCGATGGGGTGGGGGACATCCGGGGCCGCCGTACCGAGAGCGAGGAAAAGGGCCTCGCTACATTCTATTCGGATGCGGCTTATCGGCCACTCCCGACGGCACCTGATCGGGCCAATCCCCTTTCTTTGCCGAAAGGTCGCACCGTGAAAATCACGCTTTACGGGAGGCAAAAGACTTGCCCGGCGACGTTTGCTACCCTAGTTTTCGCAGTACGGAAAATTCATCGAGCGTCACAGTGGTTAGCTCACCGCTTTCCCGACGAAGCACCAAAATATCGCTGAAGACCTTGTCGTCGAAGTTCCGCTGAAAGTGCAAGCTGTGGCGACGGCGGTCTTTGGAGATCACCGTCCCGATGGTGCGGGTCGTCCACTGGCGGAAGCCGACTTTGACCTCGTGTTCCAACTCCACCCGGTCACCCGGTTGAAGTTGGTCGAAGGTGGCAAGATTCTGTCGCTGCTGAAGTGTCGACATGAGCGTCTCGAGTTCGTTGACGAACTCAAACCTCCTTGGCGTTAATCCACGTCATAAGCCGTCGAAGCCGTCGGCCGACCTCTTCGAGTTGCGAATTCTTTTCGCGACGACGAATGGCCTTGAAGGCCGGAGCGCCGGCCTTGTTTTCGAGGATCCACTCACGGGCAAATTGGCCCGTCTGGATTTCGCGCAGGATCTTCTTCATCTCCTTGCGCGTTTCCTCGGTCACGATGCGCGGGCCTCGCGTGTAGTCTCCGTATTCGGCCGTATTCGACACGCTGTAACGCATGTAGCTGATGCCGCCTTGGTAGAACAGGTCGACGATCAGCTTCAATTCATGCAAGCATTCGAAATAGGCCATTTCCGGTTGATAGCCTGCCTCGACCAGCGTTTCGAACGCGACCTTGACGAGTTCGCTGACGCCGCCGCAGAGCACCACCTGCTCACCGAACAAGTCGGTTTCGGTTTCCTCGGCGAAGGTCGTTTCGATCACTCCACCGCGCGTCCCGCCAATGCCTTTGGCATAGGCGAGTCCGGCCTGGAACGTGGTTTTATTGGCATGCGGTCCGACGGCGATGAGCGAGGGCACGCCGCCACCTTTTTCAAATTCGCTTCGCACCAGGTGGCCCGGTCCTTTGGGAGCCACGAGCAGGGTGTCGACACCGGGGGGCGCTTCCACTTGGCCGAAATGGATATTGAAACCGTGCGAGCACATCAGAATATTGCCCGCGACCAAGTTGGGGCGAATGTATTGGCGGTAGAGGTCGCCCTGGACCTCGTCGGGGAGCAGCACGTTGACGATGTCGGCTCGCCGAGTCGCTTCCTCAAGCGGCATCGGTTCGAAGCCGTGCTGTTTCGCGAGATCATAATTCGGGCCGCCCGGTCGCTGACCGATAATCACGTTGCAGCCGCTATCGCGCAGGTTTTGGGCCTGAGCGTGACCTTGAGAACCGTAACCGAGGATCGCAATGGTCTTATTCTTCAGCACCGACAGATCGGCGTCTTGTTCGTAGTAAATCTTGGCCGTCATGCTTCACTCCTCTCAATTCAGTATTCAATGCTTTGGCTATTCAATGCTTTTTCTTCGATGTGATTTGGAAGTGCTAATTCGCGGAATTGCCGAAAGGGGGAACCGCAAAGTGCGAGACCGGAGCGGGCATGGTACGCGACCAGCGGGGCAATCGCGCCGTTTACCCCTGAGCGGCTCCGTGTGACACGTCTGCCCCTGGGAAGCTTTCCGAGGTCCCTAGTGAAGAGGTGCTCTGACTTCGCACCATGGCGATCCTGCCTGTGCGAACCAATTCGAGAATGCCGAATGGCCTCATGCGTTCGATGAAGGCCTCAATCTTGCTTTCTCGACCGGAGATTTCAATCAGCAATTGGTCGTCACCGACATCCACGACGCGGCCTCGGAAGATCTCGGCCAACTCGCGTACTTCCGTCCGCTTACCGCCGGGGGGAGCCTTGACCTTGATCAACATCAAGTCCCGCTCGACAAAGTCTTTCGCGCTGATGTCATCCACGCGAACGACCGTGACGATCTTTTCCAGTTGTTTGCGAACCTGTTCCAGCACACGATCGTCGCCGACCACCACAAACGTCATCCGGGACAGGTGCGGATCCTCGGTGGCACCGACAGCCAGGGAGTCGATGTTATAGCCACGGGAGGCAAGCATTCCCGAGATATGCGCAAGCACGCCTGGGACGTTTTGGACGAGGGCCGAGATCACGTGTCGCATTCGAGGGAAATCCCCTTGGTTCGCCGGAAACACGCATGGTAGTGGGCCCTTCCGGCGTCGGCAAGGGGAGCGGGCCTAACTCCAGAATTGCCACCAGGGCTTGGCTTTCGGACGATTGGCAGAGGGGGAGCCGGGGCCTGGGCCACGGGCTGCACTTCCTGACGGTCCCTTTGCCGCCCCTCCCTTTCCGGTCCCGCCTTTTCCCGCAGTTCCTTTGGTTCCGAAGCGGTGTCCAAGCGTACTGATCGCGCCCTCCATCCTCGCGCCGTTCAGGTTGGCATCACCCAGTTTCGCGTCGTGCAGATTCGCTCCCGAAAGATCGGCGTCCTCGAAGTTGGCACCGGCCAGATCGGAACCCCGCAAATCGGCCTTTACGAGTTCTGCTTTGGTGAAATTTGCCCGAGCTTCGCACATGCTGATATCGGCGCCGTTCCACTTTGACTTCGAAAGGTCGGCGTCATTGAGTTTGATATATCTAGAAGCGGTATCACTGAAATTGGCGGAGACACATCGCGCGCCGATCAGGTTGGCGTCCGTGAGATCGGATTTGCACAGATACGTCAGCTCGAGATTTGCTCCGCGAAGGATCGCTCCTTTCAGCATGGACGATTCCAGTCGAGCCCGGCTCAGATCGGCATTGTGCAGATTCGCATTCTGAAGGTCCGCCTTGGACAGGTTCATGCCCGCCAAGTTCGCCCCGTCCAATTCCGCACCGTCCAAGAAAGCCCCGACGAGGCTATCCGCCTCCACCACTTTCAGCACAGCACCCGTATCTTTGTGCCTGATTTCGATCATCTCCGGACCTCCCCAAAGGGAACTCGAATCCTATTCGAAACCTTCAGAGGCCGGGTGGTTCGTAAACCGATTGCCCGGCCCTGACAGGGTACGACAGCATGCACTGCGAATGATTACGAATTATCGCGGAAATATCGCATCCGTAGCTGACGGCCCCTGCAAAGATTCTCTAGGGGAAATCGCCGGATGCGGTTAGGATGTCGAAGGCAGCCGTATTTTAATGCGGAAAGACGGGCGATTGCATCATGATTTTGCGAAAAACGGATCAATTTGCACCCACTTTTTTTAGGGGGATATCGTCCGTTCTGAGGTGTGCTGTCGAGTGTGCTCTGCGGGGACGAAGAGCCGCGAATTTCGCTGCTCGAAGAGGAAGCCCGTATCTTTCCCTGGCCGCACCAAGTGACGCCGCGATGTCGCCCCGCTTGCATCGCGGCCGACAAGTTCGGAGCCGATCCGCCCCATGACGCTCGTGAACTTTCGTGTCGATCTCTCGGTCTACCGCGGTCCGCTTGACCTGCTGCTGTACCTCGTGCGCAAACACGAAGTCGATGTGACGGAAATCGCCCTGGCGGGCGTTACGAAGCAGTTCATTGAACATATCGAAGTGCTGCAGCAGATCGATGTCGATGCCGTGGGGGAATTCCTCGAGATGGCCAGTACGCTGATGGAATTGAAGTCGCGTCTGGTTCTGCCGCATGGCGGCGAAGAGGTCGAGGCCGAAGCGGATCCCGCGGATGATCTTGTGCAACGACTGCTGGAGTACAAGAAGTTCCGCGATGCCGCCAGCATGCTCGATGAGCAAAGTCGGAACTGGCAGCAACACTACCCGCGACTGGTCGACGGACTGCCAACACGCTCGGTAGATAAGACGCAGCAACCCATTCACGAAGTGGAGTTGTGGGATCTGGTGAGTGCGTTTGGTCGGATCATTCGCGAGAACCAAGTCGCACATCCGGCAAACATTGTGTACGACGACACCCCGCTGCAAACGCATATGCGACGCATTCACGGCCGCTTAGTGGAGCATGGGAAAGTGTCGTTTTCCGAGATGTTCGAGCCGGGGATGCACAAGTCGGCCATGATTGGCGTCTTCCTGGCGATCCTCGAGTTGGTTCGGCATCATCGCGTTGAGACGGAACAATCGTCGATGCACGGCGAGATCTGGGTGCTACAGGGAGAGGAATTCCAGGACTCGTTCGATGCGGTCCAAATCGATTCGGTATTCGAGGCGGCCGGTGATGATGCTGCCGAAGCAGATGCCGCCGAAGCAGAGGCAACTGGCGACGGGACCCTCGATGCGAATGCCGGTAATGAGCGTGCGCCGGCAGGCCAAGACAGTGCGACGGCAAGCAACAAGGGGCAGCAGCCAACGTCAAACGATGGCGAACGGCCGCCACGAGCCTCGTTGCATTAGCCTTCATCGCCTGCCATGCGGGTGATGTTCCCGTGCGGCCAAGTTCGCCGCTTCGACTCGGCCGTCTTTTATCCCCTTTCATCACGGCGGTCCGCTCCCTAAACTGGCCCAATCCTGCCCTTTACCCGTCCCCGCCCTCGTGTCCGTTCGGCTATGGTTCAGAATCTTCCAATCAAGAAACTTGTCCACAACGGTTTGACGATCGAGGGCTATTCCCGGGCCGCCGTACAGAGTTACTGGCGGATCGCGGAGATGAAAGTCGGGTTTGATCTGGGCGCCCAGCCATGGGATTTCATGGGCACGTCGACCTGGTTTGTATCCCATACGCATCTGGATCACCTGGCAGCACTCCCCGTGTATGTGGCTCGCCGTCGCATGATGAAAATGGAACCGCCGGCGATTTATCTGCCCGAGCATGCGATTGATTTGGTGCATCAACTGTTGCGAACCATCAGCCGTCTGGATCGCGGCCGCCTGCCATGCGAACTCCTGCCGCTGAAGCCGGGTGACGAGGTGCAGTTGTCTCGGGAACTGGTGGTCACGGTTTCGGCCACGAAGCACACCGTTCCATCGCTGGGCTTCGTGGTTTGGGAGCGTCGTCGCAAGCTGAAACAGGAATACCAACAGCTTTCAGGAGACCAGATTCGCGACCTGCGGCTGGCGGGCACCGACGTGACCGAAGAACGACGGATTCCCGTCCTGGCATACCTCGGCGATAGCGCACCGGAAGGACTCGACCAATGCCCCGCGATGTACGAGGCGCAAATCCTGATCGCCGAGATGACCTTCGTTGCTCCGAGCCATCGCAAAGATCGCATTCACAAATTTGGCCACATGCACCTGGACGATTTCGTGCAACGCCGCGATCGTTTTCAAAACGAACTGATCATCGCGTCCCATTTCAGCACGCGTTATCATGAACGGCAGATCCGGGACTATGTGCATCGCGCGCTTCCGGATCTGCTCGGGAATCGTTTGCACCTCTGGTTGTAATTCGATGAGCGGAAGCGAGTGGAAGAACCGCGAGGCTGATCGTCGCGGGAAGACGCCGCGAGCCGCCTACGTGCACGTCCCGTTCTGCCGTCATCGCTGCGGCTACTGCAATTTCACGCTGGTCGCCGGTCGCGATGATCTCATGCCCGAATACATACGGGCCATCGAACTCGAATTGGCCGAACTGGAGGCACCCGGGCAGGCACCGAGGGAGGTCGATACGATTTTTCTTGGAGGCGGAACGCCAACCCATTTGCCGCCCGCGATGCTGACGAATCTGCTGGAGGTGGTTCGCCATCGGTTTGCATTGGCGACGGGGGCGGAGTTCAGTGTCGAGGCAAATCCGTTGGACATGACGCCCGAGCGGGTCGATCGATTGCAGGCCGCGGGCGTCACGCGCATCAGCCTGGGGGCTCAGTCGTTTGACGCAGACAAACTACGCGTTCTGGAGCGAGACCATGATGCCGTGGCGATTCGATCGGCGGTAGACCTGGCACGCTCGGCCGGTTTTCACGTGGCGATCGACCTGATCTTCGGGGTGCCCGGCGAATCGCCCGAAATGTGGCGACGTGATCTTGAGGAAGCGGTAGCCCTGCAGCCGGACCACCTCTCCACCTACGGACTCACCTGGGAGAAAGGGACCTCGTTCTGGGCGCAGCGACAACGAGGAATCTTGCTTCCGGTACCGGAAGATCAGGAGGCCGACGCGTACGAAATGGCCATCGACTACCTGCCGTCGCGAGGCTTTGCGCACTACGAAGTTTCGAATTTTGCCCAGCCCGGTTGCCGATGTCGACACAACGAGGCGTATTGGCTGGGCGATCCGTTCTGGGCCGCGGGGCCGGGTGCCGCCCGCTTTGTCGACGGCACGCGATCGATCAATCATCGCAGCGTCACCACGTACCTGAAACGGGTGTTGGCCGGCGAGTCACCGATCGCCGAATCGGAACGTCTTTCGCCCGAAGACGCAGCACGGGAACTTCTGGTGTTCGGTTTGCGGAGGCTCGAGGGCGTGGATCGCAATCAGTTCAGCATGCAAACCGGATTTGCGGTGGAATCGCTGGGGGCCGAAGCGCTGGAGCGATTTCTGGAGCAGGGATTTCTGGCCTGGCGTGATTCGCGGCTCGCGCTCACGCGCCGCGGGCTGCTCGTAAGCGATGCGATTTGGCCGCACTTGTTGCGGACTTAATCAGCCTTGCGACTCGGTTCCCCCGAGCGGGCTCGCGCAACGTTTTCGAGCAGGCCGATCAGGGTCGTGCGAATGGCCGGCTCGGCTTTGTCGTCCAAGCAACTGGTACGTGCCCGCCACGTTTCGTACCCGCCTAATTCCAATTGGTCCGGAGGTGGCAGATAACCTTCGCAGCCGTTCGCAAGCTCGATGTTCATCGTGACCTTCGTGGGGCTGGCCGCTTTGATCGCCAAACCGGTGCTGCCGAACGTTTCATTCGGAATCGCGGCGATTCCGAAGTCGCCGATCCGGATCGCCTGCAGTCGCAATTCGCGCGTCGCCGGCATCTCGCTCAAGAGCACCGTCTCCCGCGCGTAGACTTCGTTGGTGTCTTTCGGTTTCCGGTCAGCAAACGTTTGCATGAACTCCCTGGCGCGTGCGACCTCCTCGGCCGTCGGCATCCGCACGCCGACACTGAGTAGCGATTCCTCCATCACGATCGGAGCCCAGCGGTAGTATTGGATTCCATGCAGCGCGTCGAAGGCGGCTTGTGCCACATCCTGGGCAACGCCTTCCGGCGTGAATTCGCGGCGAGGTTTGGTGTAATCCATCAGCCAGGCATCGCCGCTGGTGCCGTTGGAATGGATCGCGACAAAAGCCGGTTTGCGATTCTCTGCCCCCAGCAACTTGGTCATTTGATCGCAGACCAGAGAAAAATAGTCGGCGGACAGTGCCGGTTTGCCGACGTAGTGCATGGAGTAGTTGGTGAGCACCGCCAGTGGTTCACCTCGGGCTGTGCGAATGGCAAGCACGGGCACACTGGAATCGACCGGCCCCGTCGGACGGATCGCGCTTGGGTTCCCGTATCCGGGGTGCATTTGGGCGAGATCCCCGGTACGACCCACGTAGGGATTGGTCGGCGCTACGCCGGGTTTCATCAACCAGCGTCGGCTGGCGACATTCTTCTCGTCACGCCCCACGCCCCAGCCCACTTGCGCCGGTTCCAGATTCTTTTGCGCTTGCGCGATTCCTTTCGCGATTTGACTC
>JBJOLO010000638.1:0-5256 GCA_046045565.1 Planctomycetota bacterium
CCTCGTCGCCGTGATGCGATGCGTCGGGACCGGCCGACCGGGGCGAAAACTTTGCAAGGTAGTGATGTCATGACGAGCATTCACGGCGTTGCACACTTCGGCGACTTGCTGACGCACCATCGTCGCCAGGCCTTCGGGATCGGTGGCGACTCGCGCATTAATCACAATCCGAGCCTGCTTCGTTGAGCACGCAGATGGCAGCGACAATTCGGGCTGCGTGTGGTTGCTCACCGCATTGGCGACCGCGTATCCGCCATCACAGGTTCCGATCGTCTTCAAATGAGCAGTCTCGGCATTTGCGGCGACGAATTGGCGGTGCAGTCGCGAAATCAGATCGATCAAAAAACTGTCCAACTCGAATGGCGCGTCCGCCTCCAAGGCGACTTGGCTGTTCAGCCAACCCAGTTCCGCTTCGCCTTCCGCGTAAATGTCGTAATCGAGCTCCATGGTCCGTTGGCCGATTGCTGTCCGCTGCTCGAGCTGCGCGAGCAACGCTTCGAAGCCGGCGCCGGTTTTGGCTGAGATCGATAGCACGGGCCGATCGGGAAAATCCGCGTTCAGTAATTTGGTGAGCTCGGCGATCTCGTCAGGCTGCAGTTGATCGGCCCGATTGACCAAAATAAAGTCAGCTTCCTCCAGTTGCTTGCGGAAGATGTATTCGGCTTTCGGGGAAAAACCGCCGTCGGGATCCTTTCGCAAAATGCGGCTGCCGTGGCTCGGCTTAAGAATGACGCCATAGGGAGAGAAATCAAATGGACGCTGGTAGACCTGCATCAGCGGCCGTACGACCGTGGCGACCAGGTCGGTGCAGCTGCCTACGGGTTCGGCAAGAATCACATCCGGCAGGGCGCTGGTCGCGAGCTTCTCTACGGTCTCGGTGAGTTCATTAAAGTTGCAGCAGAAGCAAGCCCCGGCAACCTCGCCGACGTCGAACCCCTGAGCCCGCAGGCTTTGCGTGTCCACCAAATCGGTGGTTTGATCATTGGTCACGATCGCAACGCGCAATCCCTGCGAGATAAAGTGTCGGGCTAAGCGGCCTACGGTCGTCGTTTTGCCCGCGCCGAGGAAGCCGCCGATCATGATAAAGCGAGGATTCATGGTGAGTTCTCTTTTGTGCTGTGCTCATTCGACTTCAGCCAGCGGTCCAGGCTTGAAGTGTCTTGGAAAGGATACGAGACCTTGCGATCGGATCGGAACCGGCTGGCTGTCATCCATGCGAACGCGTGCTCGTCTTTGTTCGAGGGATCTGGGTCTTTCAGAGCCTCACCGTCGGCTTCCGCATAAATCGTCCGAACGACGGCTACGCGTTTTGATGCGGCGGGAACGAGGTCGTAGTCGGAGCCGCGGGTTTGTAGGATCCATGTATTATCGCGATAGCCGGCCAACAAGCGGCGATGTGCTGCGTCGATCCATTGCTCTTTGCGTTTTGCATCGATTTGGTTATCGCCGCGGATGCCTTGACACAGCTTTTGCGTTTCCGAGATGTCAAAGCTTACCCATCCCGAAGGAGGCAGAAACACTTCCAGTTTGCAATGCGACGGGGAGCTTTTGGGGAACGTGTTGATTCCGTACGTGACGCGAGTCGGCAGTGACATCAACCGTCCGACCGCGGCGCACAGGCCATGATAGTCGCTGCAATGTCCTCGACGCTCAGTCAGAGCATGAAGCGAACTTGCCTGAAGCGATGCCGTGGTGTGGTCATACGTCATGTTATGATTCACCCATCGTAAAAGCGTGTCGAGATTCCGCAGCGGGTTTTGGCCTTCGGGGATGATCTCCTTGAACAGCTCGGTGACGGGACCTGTTGTTACCACGGACTGCGTCTCATTACGCAAGTACGGGGCGAATGCGTCCGGCCATGTTCGGGGTATCTCGATTGCATCGGCGTCGAGATTCCAATGCAGTTCGGATGTGCGAACGCGAAACTGGTGACGAATCGTTTGCGCGCCCTGAGGATTCTGAAACTCGAAATAGGCAAAACGATTTCCGTACAGCGGTTCGGTGCCAACCTCCGGTTTCATCTCGTCTGGAAACGTGGAGATTGCCGACGACAGCACCGTCTGTACATTATCGCTCGGCGGAATCGGCATCCAGACTCGCAGCAGCTTTGTTTTGTACGGTGCCGTTATCGTATGAGTCATCTCGATGTCGTATGTGACCGAATCGATCGATCGAACCTGATACGGCATGGTCGGCGAGATCGTCGATTCAGGCTCAAATGCTTGGCCGCTCAACGCGGTGAGCAGAACCATGGTCAGGATCGTGAAAAAGCGAAGTGCCACCATCCACCTGCGGTGCGAGGCCAGTCTGATACCGGTCGATGCTGCAAAAATGGCGCGTTTCACGGAGAATCTCGACTTAGTGCGTTCCCATTCGGCCAGATGGCGTTGCGGCGCTCGATCGCGACAGTCGGTTGACAAAAGTGCCTGTGAGTGACTGTGTTACTGCTGGGGAACAATCTAATGTTCGTTTGAATGTCCTGCAACACGGCAGCTTGAGCGGTCTTGTTTCGGCCGGTATTATGCGGCCGTTTGTTGAAGTGGCGGAAATGAAGGAACGATTTGTTCAGGGATTTCCCGATCTCAAACCTCAGGAGGCGTTTGATGCGATTGCTCGAAACTTCTCGCATGGCCACGAAATGGATGGCTTGCATCGTGTTCGTTGTTTGCACTTCGATCGTGGTCGTTGAGCGTTGTTCCGGGCAGGAGGCGAAAGCGAACGGACGGGAGTTGCTGAAGCTTTTGCCGTCGGATGCCATTGCCGCCATGGTGGCCTCGCCTAAGAGCATGGCCGCGAAGCCGGAAATGGAGATGATGCCTCGCGAGATTGTGACCGCCGCGGGATTGAAGGAATTGGGGTTCGACCCGATGGAGATCGAATCGTTGATTGGATTCATTCAGTTGCCGCAGGACGGTATGCCGCCCGGGTTCGGGTTGATGCTCAAGTCCGCGAGCGCCTTCGATCAAGCTGCCGCGATGCCTCAGTTGGCTCAGGGAACGGTTCCCGGGATGATCGCAGGCCGGAAGTTTATGCAGGCGCCGCAGCCGTTTATGCCGAGCCTCCTGTATTTGGACAGCAAGACGCTGATCATCGCCCCCGAGGCGACGTTGGTGCAGATGCTCGAGGCGAACGGAAAGGAAGGTGCTTTGCAAAAGCGCTTGGCTGCTATTCCTGCGAACTACGATCTTTCGGCCGTGTTGTTATTCGATTCGCTCCGGCCGCTTGTGAAAGCCGAATTGGACAACGTTCCGCTCCCGCCGGTTTTCAGCGCGTTCAAGGCGTTGCCCGACCACATTGCGGCGATCGAGTTGCAGGTGACGATGACCGGTGGCGTCCGCTTGATGGCTCAAGCTCCGAATGCCGAGTCCGGTGCGGAACTGGAGCGCTTGTTGGGGCAGGCGATGGAAATCGTCAAGGGCATGATAACGCAGCAGGCCGCTCAACTCGCTGCCAGCGAAGACCCGGTCGAGCAGGCAACCGCGAAATACAGCCAGCGGATGATGACGACCATGTTGAAAATGCTGGAGCCGAAGCGAGACGGCGATCGTTTAACGATCTCGATGTCGAATGAGTCGGGCGCCTTAATGGGACCGGCGACCATGGGAGTCGGCGTTGCGCTGTTGCTTCCCGCTGTGCAGGCGGCTCGCGAAGCCGCTCGTCGCTCGCAATCGATGAACAATCTCAAAATGATCGGCCTCGCGATGCATAATTATGCCGACGCGATGCAGCATTTGCCAGCTCGTGCCAATGTCGATAAGAACGGCAAACCGTTACTCAGCTGGCGCGTGCATTTACTGCCGTACCTGGAAGAAGCCGCGTTGTACCAGCAGTTTCACCTGGATGAACCGTGGGATAGCGAGCACAACAAGAAACTGATCGCAAAAATGCCGGCCATTTATCGGCAGCCGAACGGGAATGCAGAAGACTTCAAGACCTGCTATCTGGTGCCGGTCGCGAAAGGGACGATGTTCGAGTCGTTCAAGCCGGTTCGGTTCGCTCAGATTACGGATGGCACGAGCAACACCATCATGGCCATGGAAGCCAGTCTCGATAGTAGCGTGATCTGGACCAAGCCGGAGGATATCGAGATCGACATGAAGGCACCGTTGGATGGGCTGCTAGGTCTTCGCCCCGGTGGATTCCAGGCCTTGTTTGCTGACGGCTCGGTGCGGTTTATCTCGCAGACGATCGACCTGGAGGCGCTTCGCGGCCTTTTCACCATGAGCGGTGGTGAAGTGATTCAGCTGCCATAAGCCATCGGTGTTCGTTGTCAGAGTGAGTTATGTGCTCGCGCAGTGGTCCTTGTCCCATCGGGAGTATTCTGGGCACTGCGCGGTGCGGGTTGCTTTGTTTATCTTCATTTGGCGTTTGATTCGCCGAAGAATGCCAATTCAGGAGTAAGTTCGATGAGCGAACGAAACCGCGTAATTCCCATGTTTGTCGGGTGTGTGGTTCTTTCATCAGGCTTGTTTGCATCGACTTGCGTCTGCAATCGCTGTGACGCTCAAGAGCCCAAAGCGAAGCAGGCTGCTCAAGGTAAAGCGGACAATGCCGTCGAAGCGGCACGCGAAGCGGCGCGACGCGCCCAGTCGATGAACAACCTCAAGCAAATCGCCTTGGCGATGCACATCTATCACGACGTCAAGAAAGGTTTTCCCGCGCGGGCCAGTGCCGATGCGAATGGCAAGCCGCTCTTGAGTTGGCGCGTGCACATCCTTCCGTATGTTGAACAGGAGGCGCTCTATAAGGAGTTCCATCTCAACGAGCCCTGGGACAGCGAGCACAATAAGAAGCTGATTGCGAAAATGCCGGCCGTCTATCGGCAGCCCAACGGTGATCCGAAGGAGTTCAAGACGAATTATCTCGTCCCGGTTGCCAAAGGTACGATCTTCGAAACGTTGCAGCCCTGCAAACTGAACTCGATCATCGATGGAACGAGCACCACCATTATGGCGGTTGAGGCGAGTCTGGATCGCAGTGTTGAGTGGACAAAGCCGGACGATTTGGAGATCGATCTCGCGGCTCCGATGAAAGGTTTGCTCGGGTTGCGTCCGAAAGGGTTTTTGGTAGCTTTTGCCGACGGGTCGGTGCAATTTCTTCCGGAAACGCTGGGTGCCGAATCGCTGCGCGGCCTGCTGACGAAAGCCGGAGGCGAAGTGGTCAATCGCTGATGCGGCGAAAGCGGCTGCGAACGGCCGACACGATCACGAATAGTGCGTTAGCGCAGATCGCGGCGAAGGGTTTGTAGGGCTGGTC
>JBJOLO010000646.1:0-10476 GCA_046045565.1 Planctomycetota bacterium
AGTCGCTGGAAATAAACCCCAATTGATGCCCTTGGTTCGTTCGATGAACGGTCCAGGGTTTGAAAGCCTCCAGGAACTCACGAGGTCCGACAACTAAGGTGTCGGGGCCCACAGGTGCTGCCAGCAACACCGCACCCAAGCATGCGACCCATCCCGCCATTCGCGATCACTCCTGCATACGATTGCGAGAAGATGGTGAACCCATCTCGATCTCCGCGAACGCAGTGTACCGACGATCTGCAATCCGGCTCAAGGCGAACTCCGCAAGCGGATCGTTTCCCGTATTTCCCCTCTCGCCTTAGCTAACGGGCGTGAATACATTGGAGCGAGTTCAACTTCCTGGCGTAATGCCGCAAAAATTCGGCCGCGCGCCTGACCCCGTGGAATGGGGCGACCTTGCTTGTTCCAGAGACTTCCAGCGAGTGGAGCCATGAGCGAAAAACAATCGACGAATCCGGAATCCGCGTCCGATGCAAGCACCCAGCTTCCACCGGCCTCGTTCAGTTCCCTCATCACGATGCTAGCGACCCAGGCGTTGGTCGCCTTGGGACAGATGCCGGACCCGACGCAAAACAAGACCGTCGTACGTCTTAATCTGGCGCGCTTCTACATCGACACGCTGTCGGTCCTCGAGGACAAGACGCGCGGCAACCTGGTCGAGGAAGAAGCCCGGTTGTTGACCGGCCTGCTGGGTGATCTGCGCATGGCCTATATCACGGCCAGCAAGAAATAAGGGCCTCGCACACAGGGCCGGTACCAGGCGGTCGCGAAGCCGCGATGATCATTTGCGCTTCGGGCGCGTTGCGCGTAAGCGGTTGCTGGAGCCGCGCTGCGTTCGCGCGGCCGCGGCCCTCTTCCCCGAGACTTGCTTCCCCGAGGCTTGCTTCGCACGGCTGCCCGAATGCTCGTCGGCCGTCTCTGGGCGACCCGGCGCCTTCATCAGCGTGAACTGGCCGCTCTCCCAGTCGTACTCGAACACTTCGCCAGTCTCAATGGCGTACATCCATCCATGCAGGAAAAGGTTGCCTCGCATGCAACGTGCGGCAACGACCGGCATGGTTTCAAGTTGCTGGAGTTGCACCAGCACATTTTCCTCCGCGGTCGCGGTCAACAGACGTTCGCCTTTCATCCGCGGATAATTTTCCTTCATGATCGCTTGCGTAGCAGTTGCGTGTTTCAGCCACTCGCGCGTCGTCGGCAGATCGTTGAGCAGTTCCGGCTTGAGCAATCCCTTCATTGCCCCGCAATGCGTATGCCCGCAGACAATGATGTCGCGTACGCCGAGTCCGGAAACCGCAAATTCGATTGCGGCCGCCTCACCGTTATTTGCCGTGCCATACGGCGGAATAATATTTCCCACATTGCGAAGAATGAACAAGTCGCCCGGATCGGTCTGCATAATCAGATTCGGGATGATCCGCGAGTCGGCGCAGGTGATCATCATCGCAAGCGGCTTTTGTCCCTTGGCCAGCTTGCGAAGCTCTTGGGCCTGATGGTGCGTGATCTTGCTACGAAATCGGTGGATGCCGGCCACAAGTTTTTCCACGGGAAGTGCCTCGCGAAATGCAGGGGATCGTTTACGTCATGAATGCAGAAGCATTATTCAGGCAAACGGGGATTGAAGCAAACCGAATTACCCGCCAACGGCAAATCCGTTTGGCGTCTTAAGACCATTCACGGCCCACGCCAGTGCAACCGCTCTAGGGCACAACCGCTCTAAGGTGCAACCGTTTCAACCAATTGGGATGGCGCCGCGTCAACCGTGGCTCGATGCCGCTCCACCGCTTGGCGGATCTGCACGAGCACCTCCGGGTGTTCCTTCGCCCGATTGAATCGCTCGCCGGGGTCCTCTCCCAGGTGAAACAACAGCGGCGGATCATGAGTCTCGGGCTTGTCCGGACCGTATGCCGACCGGGTGATGAAGTGTGCTTTCCACATACCGAGTCGTGCGGCGTACAGCGTGGCTCCTCGATAGTAGATGAATGCTTCTCGCTCAACGGGCCCCTCGTTGAACAGCAACGGGCGGATGTCGAGTCCGTCAATAATTCGGTCCTGCGGCGGTGCTGCACCGCCGAGTTTTGCGCAGGTGGTAAACACGTCCATGGTGGTGGCAATCTCGCGTTGCACAAAGCCTGCGGGAATGCGCCCGGGCCACCATGCGATGCTGGGCACGCGCATGCCACCTTCCCACGTGGAGCCCTTGCCTTCTCGCAGCAAGCCGGCGGAGCCGCCATGCTGGTCGAAGATCAACCAGGGACCATTATCGCTGCTGAATACGACCATCGTCTGGCGTTCCACGCCGGCATCGCGGAGCGACTGCAGCACTTGTCCGACGCTCCAGTCGAGTTCCTCCACGACGTCACCATAGATCCCCGCACGACTACGACCGCGAAACGATTCGGAAGCAAACAGCGGCACGTGCGGAAAGGTATGCGCGATGTAAAGAAAGAACGGTCGATCTTTGTGAGCTTGGATAAAACGCTGTGCTTCCTCGGTATACCGTCGCGTCAACTGTCGCTGGTCAGGATGCGACTCCACGATCGCAAGATCGCGGATCAGCGGTGTCCGCCAAAAGTCGTTGTTCTCTTGAAAGAATTTTCCGCGTCCCTGCGGCGCGTCCGGCGCCGGTTGCATGTCGTTCGAGTACGGCAAACCGAAGTAGCTGTCGAAACCGTGATGCGGCGGAAGGTGCTCGGGAAGATGTCCCAAGTGCCATTTGCCCACCATGCCGGTCGCATATCCCTGCAGCTTGAGTAGCTCGGCCAGTGTCACTTCGTTTTTCGGCAAGCCTCCTTTGGCACTGGCTCGCAACACGCGGAACTGATCGTGACACATCCCGCTGCGGACCGGATATCTGCCGGTCAGCAGCGCGGTACGACTGGGGGTGCAAACTTCTGCTGCCGAATAAAAGTTCGTAAAGCGCATCCCTTCCGCCGCCATCCGATCGAGGTTCGGCGTGTGAATCGTCGGATGACCGTAGCAGCTCAGATCACCATAACCGAGATCGTCGGCGTAAATGATCACAACATTCGGCGGTCGCTCGACTGTTGCAGAAGCTGCGACAACGCAACACATCTGGACGCACAGTACCGCGAGCACAAGCTGAAAGAGCTTCCTCATTGGCCACCTTTCCGCAGTGCGTTCCATTTCTGAACTTCGGCGAGCAGTTCTTCACGCGAGCAGCGCGGTCGCACGACGGTCCGAATCTCGAACGAGTACTCCCGCTTCAGCTCCGGTTGCTCGACGAAGAATTGGAAATCCCAGGCCGGATTGGTTGTCCGCACCGCCGCATTTCCGCCGCCACCGCTCGGCGAGTGCGTCAACCGGATTCCCTTTGACCGATCGAACATGACGAGCCAGACGAGATCATCGAAGTTTCCGTAGAAGAATGGCTGATCAAATCGCAATTTCGATACGTTCTTGAATAGGGTATCCCGGCTGCCTTCGGCAAAGGTCATCTGAAATTGGTCGTCACGATGGCGCACCGTACTCTGGTCATTGTGCCACTGTGTGCACAATTGCGTCCATTGATCCTTTTGTCCGTCCAAGCCGCCCAAAAAGTACATCGACTTATCCGCCGGCGCGTTCATGTAACTGGCCCAAAACAAGGCGAGATACTTGTGTGGAAAGACGGGCTGGTGCGCGACGAAACGAAACTGCATGTCGAGATAATACGGCGCGACGAGTCGAAACCGGGTCCAGCTTTCGACGTGAAACGTAGGCGTTGGCGGCTGATACAATTCGGCTTCCTGATCGCTGAGTTGCCGAAACTCCATCGGTGCATTGCGCGGCTCGAAAAAAATCTTGCCGTCGTCCAGTTGTTCGCCCGTGACGATATGCTCCAGATTGAGCCCGGCCACGGCGGGTACGAACAGGCTGCGACTCGCCTGTCGATGCTGCAAGCTCCACACACCGTTGTAACCCGCACGGTGCTCGCCGCTCGCCGAGTTGTCGCCGACCACCGCAGTGAGGTCACCCGCCTTCAAGGTTCCAAAGTTCGGACTACGATCCGACCTCGCTTCGAAATCCGCCATGATCGACGCAGGCACTGCTGCGGCAGCAGGTAAAGCAACTGCCGAACGCAAAAAGTCTCGGCGCTGTAACATCGTTTGCATCGTCTTTTCTCCAACCGCCAGCCGTCGTGGACGTAACGGGCATACGCATGCGCGAATAGAAAAACGATAGCGAATCCGCCAACGAGCTGCTACCAACCTGCGCTTAAGCTTCCTGGTATTGCGACTCTTTTTGTTCGTTTTTGTCCTGATCAAACGTTTTTCGCGAATGTCCACCGAGCCTTTGACATCGTCACATCCCGGTCGTTAGACTGCTAAGGATCGCTTGTTTATTTGTAGCAACCACTTCACTTCATCTTTGGATCTCGATCGAGAGGAGAAAACACCATGTCCCATCGTCGGTCAAAACAAAAAAGGCGGTTGCTCTGCGAGCGACTGGAAGCACGCATGGTTTTGTCGGGCGTGACCGGGACCGACTTCTCATTCGATCCAGTCACCGAAGAGGGAACATTTCACGCTCTAATCGTCGCAGGGGATCCAAATGGGAACCCTTCGGACTCACCAGCGGCACGTGTTGATAGCAACACGGACAATACCCCATTCGACGGCGTAGGAAGCATCACGATCGCCGCAAACCGCGGCAACTACATTTGTACCGGTACGCCGATCGACGCCACGCATGTCGTGACAGCCGGTCATTGCGTCGATCTCAATAGCGATGGCAAGAGCGATCGCAAGGATGGAATCAACAGCATTACGTTTAATGTCAATTTCGGAGGAAATTACTCATCTCGAATCCTGGCAAGTTCCTGGGTTACGCACCCTGACTTCACCGGTTTCAACCGCCCGTCGATCAATGATGATATTGCGGTATTGACTCTCAGCCAGCCCATTCCGGACGTTGTTCCGAAGTACCAACTTTTTACGGGCGAACTCTTCGGGCAGACGATCACGATGGTCGGTTATGGGCAATCGGGTGATGGCATCAGCGGCTACACCGTCGGTGCAAGCTACACCGTCAAGCGATCGGGTCAAAACGTCGTCGATGCGTTCTATGCTCAAGACGACGGCGGCCGAAGTGCCGCCAATGAGGTATTCCGCTTTGATTTCGATCGCGCAAATGGCACGAATGGCCCGCTTGGAGGACCGTCGCTAGGGAACAATATCGAAACCACTTTAGGTGGCGGCGATTCGGGCGGCCCGAGCTTCATCAACAATGGCACTGCTTGGCTGCTCGCGGGAGTAAATACGTTTTCGCAGAGCACTTCAACGGCTAGTGCCCCCAAATTCGGCTCCTTGGGTGGCGGGATGAGTATTCCTGCGTATGCGAACTGGATCGGGCAGGTGAGCGGAGGGGGCGCGATCGTGCCGGCAAGTGGTGACACGAGCACAGGCAACGGGAAAAACGGGACGGCGAACGTGGAAGTGATTCGCGGGCAGGTGGATGAGCCGATATTTGTTAACTCTGATTTGATATCTTCGCCACGCCAAACGAGAACAACAACCGATCTATCAGCCCCACGACAGAGCCACACGGGCAGTCACAACGCTCTCGCAGGTGGGACTGCCAATGTCATTCAAGTTTCGTCGTACCGGTTCGTTGATGATTTCGAGCCCATGGCGAATCGAACAACTCGCAAGAGGACCGCGGGCGATGAGTCGATTGACAACAAGTCTTCGTCACTCGATGCCGATCATCTTGACGCGGTCGACTCCATCTATTCCCGCTGGTAGTCGACCGAGCGCGATGGTTTGATCGCCTTCAGCACGTTCTCAAATCGAATGGTGCGAACTAGCTGACGACATTCGCGGGCTTTCCGGCGAGAAAATCGCGAATGTTGTCGGCGGTGGTCTGCATGATTCGCTTTCGCGCGGCGAGCGTCGACCAGGCCATGTGGGGCGTGAGCAGGCAGTTGCGGGCGGTGAGCAGCGGGTTGTCTTCTCGAATCGGCTCGACCGATACCACGTCGAGCGCTGCGCCGGCGATCTTGCCGGAGTTCAGCGCTGCCGCCAACGCCGGTTCGTCCACCAAGGCTCCGCGCGCTGTGTTCACCAGGAACGCATTGGGCTTCATCCTGGCCAGGAACGACGCATTGATCATTCCCTTGGCTTCCTCGGTCAGATTGCAGTGCAGCGTAATCACGTCCGACTCAGCGGCAATCTGTTCCGCACTGCGCCATCCAAACGGCTCCCAGGCTGGTGGATTGGCATGCACGCCGTCACAAGCCAGGACGTTCATGCCCAACGCATGCCCGATCTCCGCCGAGCGGCGACCGATGCGACCAAAGCCGATCACGCCGAGCGTTTGTCCGGCGAGTTCAAGCTGCGGGGTCCGCCAGAACGAAAATGCGTTTGCCTTACGCCACTCGCCTTGTCGCACCAACGTGTCGTGTAACCCGACCCGGTGACACAACTCGAGTATCAGTGCGAATGCGTATTGAGCCACCGAGTCCGTGCCGTAGGTCGGCACGTTACTGACGGTCACGCCTCGAGCACGTGCGGCTCGCACGTCAACGCAGTCGTATCCCGTCGCGACGACGCTCACCATTTTCAATTCTGGTAGTTGCTGAAAGATCTCGTCGGTCAGCTTAACCTTGTTCACGATGGCAACCTGCGCACCGCGAAGTCGTGAAACAACTTCCTCGGGGTTGGTGCCATCATGGATCACCACGTCCCCCAATGCCTTCACCGGTGTCCACGGATTGTCACCCGGCTCTAACGTGATGCCGTCCAAAACCACGATTCGCGTCGTCATTGATTACTCCAAAAGGAAATCCGGGAACAAACCATCGTCAGCCGCCAGCGCAAAGGCCGACGCATTTTGGGGACGATTGTATGATGAACCAGGCCGTTTCTTCCAGCAGCCAACATGGCACGCGCCCGTATTCTCACCGGTCTACCGCATCCCGCTCTGTCTGGGTCCGTCCTCGCTTTCAAGAACAAACGTCCGCTCCGGCTTCGGCGGCCGGCATCGGGACTTGGCGGAATGGCACGCGCCGTTATGCTGAGATGGCTTGTCGAGCACCACGCCATGAACCGAAACAAGACAACCTCAAAACACTCCCGTGCGCCGTCCATCGCGCCGTTGAAGCAAAAGACCGCAGCGCGACTGCCCGCGTGCTCCGTTCGATTGGAGCAGGGTGAGATCTATTGCGGCGATGCGCTGAATGTGTTGACAACCATCTCCACTGGCATAGCCGATACACTTGTCACCAGTCCTCCCTATTACCGGCAGCGCGATTACGACGATCCGCGTCAGATCGGAACGGAAACGGATCCCGCAGACTACATTCAACGCCTCGTGAATGTGTTTCGCGAATGCCGGCGCGTGTTGAAGCCCACCGGCACGCTGTGGCTCAACTTAGGCGACAAGTATTCCGACGGCGGTCTTCTGGGAATGCCCTGGCGCGTGGCACTCGCTCTGGTCGAAGACGGTTGGACACTCCGAGCGGATGTCATCTGGCACAAACCGAACGCGATGCCTCACCCCATCGCACGACGGCCTACAACTGACCACGAGTACTTGTTTCTTTTCAGCGTCGATGCCGGTCGCGACTATTACTACAACGCCGATGCCATTCGCGAACCGCACGTGACCTTTTCCGAACACAGCAAGATGCGGGGCGGCCGCAACCATTTTGGAAAACGAAACGGTACGCCGGAGAACGGCAAAAATGCGGGAAACTCCAACCTGCATGACGCTCGATGGGATCAGGCTTTTCACCCCAAGGGCCGCAACAAGCGAACCGTATGGAGCGTTCCGCTTGGAAAATATCGTGACGCTCATTTTGCGGTCTTCCCTCCGAAACTGGTCGAGCCGTGCATTCTCGCGGGCGCACCCTCCGGCGGCCTTGTCCTCGACCCCTTCTTCGGCGCCGGAACCGTCGGACTCGTTGCCGGCCAACTCGACCGACGTTTCCTCGGGATTGAACTCAACCCAACCTATATCGAGCTCGCCACAAAACGGCTCGCTGCTCCTCACTCCCGAACAACCAATAAGCGGTAATCCACGGATTCCTTTTTCCGGGGTTGCTCTTGCTGACGTTGACCTCGTTGTTTGGTGTATTGCCATTGGCTCGGTAGCGTCTGGGGCTCGGTAGCTTCTGGCACCCATTCGTTGCCGTTCGCCGGCAGCGAGTGTTAGACTGGAACAACGCGGAACCGGATTTCACAGCGAAAAGAGGGCCATCCTCCATGCCATTTCAAATTCAACGAGCCAACTACTATTACGTCACGGTGCGTGACGAGCCGGGGGAAGCGTATAAACTGCTGTCGATCCTGGCTGAGCGAGGCGTAAACCTCGTTGCCTTCACTGCGGTTCCCATCGGACCGACCACGACCCAACTCTCCGTTTTTCCTGAGGATGCGCAGCTATTTGAAACCGAGGCGAAGCACTGCGGACTGTTGGCCCACGGTCCTAATACGGCCTTCCTCGTGCAGGGAGACGACGCACTGGGCGAACTCGCGAAGGTCCATATGCTGCTGTACGCAGCGAAGATCAACGTTTACGCTTCAAGCGGCGTCGCGGATGGCACGGGCAGCTTCGGGTATCTCATCTACGTACGGCCCGAGGATTTTGAGGCCGCCGCCACAGCGCTGGGTATCTAAACCGCATCGCTGGCTCAGTCAGCCACCACCCATCCCGTTGGGCAGGGCTCGGCAAAGGATCAGGGTTTCGCCTCTGCTGGCGGGTCATGCATCGCCGACTCCGTCGATGTGGCGCTACCAAAGATGAAGAACTCGGTCCCCGCTCTCCCTTGGATCACCAAGGGCGAGGGCCACAGGATCGCGCGGGGATCGTGGAGACGAGTCCTTGTGGCTCCTCCTCGTCGCACAGCGAATCCATCGCGCAACGGTTTTCCACGACTCGAAGCCGGCTATTGATCAGGCCATTCCCGGCCCGGCCAGCGACCGCAGGTGGATAGGGGGCCGTGGCAACTACCGGCGGCAGCACGGATATTCAGCGCATCGCCTGGACGCGAGCGCCGTCGTGGACTTCATCGCTCGGAAAAACAATCACCACATCGTCCGGACTTAAGCCTGACAAGACTTGTGCCTCGCGCCCATTGTTCTTTCCAATCTCGACCATTCGACGCACGGCTCGGCCCGCACGAACAACAAACGCGGCCCATTTTTCCCCCGATCGGAACAACGCTCCCGACGGTACCTTGATCACATCATCAGCTTCCCAAATCACAATACTTGCCTCGACACGAAACGCATCGCCCAGCAGTTCCTCACGGGGAAGGTCCTCAGCAAAATCGGCAATCACATTCACTCGCTGCTCTTCGACGCCGAGAGACGAAATCTTGGTGAATCCCGAGGGTTCGATCAATCGCACTCGGGCTACTAGCGGCGAACCTCCTCCCCAGTGCTTCAGAATCACTTTTGCACCGGGGCGAATCTGCGCGGCATCCGAGGAAAGCACATCGATTTCGAGTTCCAATTCGCCGACATTGCCGACTTCGAGCAGCGATTGTCCCGCCAATACATTGCTGGCGCTTTCCTGCATGACGCGCAGCACGGTCCCATTGACCGGCGAGCGAATCGAAAGCGTCGACATGTCGGTTGGGAGTTCTGCGTCAGGTCGAGTCCGCACAAAGGCTGCACGACTCAAATCCAGTTCGAATTGGGCCATGCGTAGTCCGAACTGCGCCGCACGCAGCAACCCTCCCGTCATCCGCTCCCGATGCTCGGATTGGTCATAATCTTCCCGCGTAATCGATTTCGAGGCGATCAGCGCTGCGGCGCGCTCAAAGTTGTCACTCGCTAATTCGTGCTCTTCTTCTGCGGCATCGATTTTCGCCTCCGCTTGTTTCACAGCCGACTCGGCTGCCTTCACGCGTGACTCCGCTTCCGACAAAGCACGCGCATCCAAAAAGTTCGGCAGCGCCGGTTGAATCACCGCGAGCACGGTCTCCTCTGCGACCACGGGATCGCCGGCATGCAAAGTGATTCGCGACAGTTGTCCGACCAGCGGCGACGAAACGACATACCGTTCTCGAACTCGCGTCTTCCCATCCTCGTTCACTACTATCTGCAATGTGCCTTGCGATACCTGGCCGAACTCCACGCGAATCGGCTTCGGCCAGACGACGTAGGTCAGCAGCCCCGCACCGGCAGCCACAACCGCGATGAACGGCAAGTAGTGACCAAATCCCCGCATCGATTCCGGCTCCGTTTCGCCCGGGCAATAACCTTACGTAGCGATATGCTTTCATTCAATCGTACTCCGGCATGCAGGAATGTGCGATCCCGCACGCAAATCGGTATTCTCCGAAGCTCGGTTCTTGACGCTCCATCCCGAAAGACTACGATCACAGGCGTGCTCCGGTACCACAGGAGCTGATCATGGCGAATAGTCGAGCTTACTTTCAGCGTGCGCTGCCGCCCGCGTTAAGCGATCTTACGGATCTGGCTATCGATCTGCGCTGGACAACCAGCATTCTCACGCGCGGGCTTT
>JBJOLO010000658.1:0-7229 GCA_046045565.1 Planctomycetota bacterium
CCGTGATGAGGTTCGATTTCGGCGTGAAGCAGGCCGCCTGTCCAATTCCCTCCACTCCCGCTCCGTGCAAAGTCAGCACCAGCGCAGGCTTGGTGGCAGGGGTGGCTCCCGCCTTGTTGTCCGCAGCGTCAGGCTTGCTGTTGGCATCGACGTTTTTTGGTTCGCGTTTGGCTGGAACAACACCGTATTACTGCACGCTGCCGTCGATCTTGCTAAGGAACGTTCGTTTGTGAGTTTGTTCCG
Source organism: Planctomycetota bacterium (assembly GCA_046045565.1). GTDB lineage: Bacteria > Planctomycetota > Planctomycetia > Pirellulales > Pirellulaceae > VGZA01. Next base: position 244 of record JBJOLO010000658.1, read on the forward strand.
GACCGGCAACCCGCAGCTTGAAGTTGACCGAGTCCGCGGGCGAGTTGGTTTCCGCTTTCTTGTCGGTGTTTTGACTTAGTGAGATCGTAAACTCCGCTTCCTGATCCCGCACGGATTGCTCCTTGGAAAGCTGCAATCGAACGGGGATCTTTCGCGTTGCCAGCGGTGGCAGAGCTGGGAGGGGCGTGCGCTGCGTCGAAGTTTTCCCGCCTGCGGCGACGCGAAGTTCGATGCTCCCGTCATGGATCCAGTCCTGGGTAGCATTGGTGACAAGGATTCCCGCCCAGGAGTCGTTGGCCGAGTCGGCGATCAGGTCGGGGAGCGTTGCATCGGCTAGGGTGGCGAACAGCTGCGACGTTGCAGGTTTGAGTTTCGCAGCCAATCGGCCTCGGCCGACAAGAAACAGGAATTCGTTGTCGCCCTTGCGAAGCATGACCGGCAACTGAACGTAGCCGTGCGAATAGGGATCGCCGCCGCGCAAGGCGCCATTGACGTACACGAGGCTATGCCCGGCCGCTTCCAGGATCATGACGCGATCGGCGTCGGATGGGATCGAGAAATGGAGATATCCCCCGCGGAGGGCCGGACCCGTGAAGCTTCCATCTTCTGCCGCTTGAATGGGCTGCCAAGCTTTGGTGCTGCCATCCGCAAGCATGACTTCGGTCGCGTCTTTCGGCGTACTCCACTTGTCGGCGACGATCAACGCCTCGATCGCGTCGGTACGCAGGGCAGATCGGCCGGCTCGACTAATCCCGGAGATGGCGAGTCCCCGCTCAAATTTAATCGTCCCATCGCTCTCGGTGTGTGATGCGTCGGCCGTCGCGGCGCGAGTTGCCGAGTGGTCGAAGGTGCCGCAGGCGATCCACGCGAGCGCTGCGGCCACCCATGCGATGGTGAATCGCCGAACTGTTGACTCAAACCATCGAATGTGAACAGGCATCGCAGGACTCCGACTGGTAGTGTGAGACTGATTGCGCAATGCCCCGAGGGGGGGCGTTCGCAAGTTTAGCGTAAGAACATCCGCTGCGCGAAGCTTGCCGTTATTTGACTCTGGCTTGAATCGATTCGTAGAACCGCAGGGACTCTTCGTATTCCGCGGTAGCCGCGGGACCGATCCATTCGCGACTTCGTTCTAATTCGCCGCGACATCGAGCCAGCAAGTATTCAATTTCTTGTTTACTTGGCGCTACGGTGCTGTCGGGAAATTCGATATACCAGGGCGCCGAGTGCGAAAATCGCACGCGATTGTCCGGATGTTTTTCAAAAGCGCGAATACCTATCCAGCCTGAATGGCTCACCGCCTGTTCGCAAACGAACTGATGCAGATAACTTTTCCCGGAACCATGTTGTTGCTCCTGGACGGTGAAGTCCGTAATACGCTTGACAATCCGGCCGTTCACGATGATTTCAACTCGCTCGAGCGGTGCGAGGCAATGGATCTCGCCATCGATTCGAAATGGGGAGCCGGCGTTTAGCTTGTCAGCTTGCGTCGAAGTGAAGACGTGTCCTGCGGGCTGGCCATTGACCTGACAAAGCATCAGCGGCCCCGTCGTGACGAAACTTCGCCCGGCCTTCAAGTTTTTGAGCCACTCCACAAACGAGAACTCGCCGGCTTGCTGCACGTAGACTCGGCCGAAGCCGGCGGGCACCGGATGCACACCGGCGGCTGATCCCGCCGTGGGTGCGATCCGGAATCCGCAATTCAGCAGCGCGTAATAGGTTTGAAAACCGAAGTCGATCCAACCCCATTCCGTAAGACCGGCATCGTTGCGTTCCAGTTGCATGTAGTCGCCGGCCGCTTCGATCGTCCATTGCGGAAAGCCGAATTTCGTTCTCCAGCAATGATTGTTTGCAAGTTCGTAAAGATCGGGACGCACCAGCGGCACAATGGCGATCGACCACGGCCACGAGTGCTTTTCAAGATCGATCAAGCCTCCCTCGCGATGAATCGTTTCAGCGATCGTCTTTACCGGCGGTGTGGTGAGTCGCAGGGGCGACTGGTGTCCAATGCCGAGGAATGCGCCGAGAGTGTGACGTTTGCCTGCCGTTTCAAAAATCTCGTATTCCGTATTCATCGGGTAAACGAAATGGGTGGTATCTGCCTGGATCAGCTTTGAGTTGGCCGGCGGCGAGGGGACGCGGTTGTCGCGAACGGGATCCGCCGTCGAAGAGGTCACCCAGTACGTGATCGGGAAGACGACGTGGAGATCCTCCGCGATTGCCAGGTTCGGCATGTCGGCGAGACCGCGATGCAAATGGGTATCGGCGGAATGCCATCCAAGTCGACGCATGTCGATGAATCGATGCAATTCGACTTCCAGGTCGATCGGTTCGGTGTCGACGAGCAGCGATTGGGTGGCAGGCAAGTACTCCTTGCCGCGTTCGACGGTGAGGGTGTATTTACCGCGAGGCAGTTCGAACTCGAAGGGGTGTGGCGAGACGGTTGTGTGCATTTCGATACTGCCGGTAGCGGGATACTCGCGCTGAAACGCCAGTGCGCTGCCGGTTGGATCGGTGGAGCGGGGAAAGTGCCAGATGCCGCTTTCGGACTGCATGTAGACGCGTCCCGCAAGCAGCGAGCGATCGGCCGCGTCGCGAAGAGTCACTCGCACTCGACTCACGATGTCGGGCCGCTTGGCTGGTATGGCGATCATTTCGGGAGCTTGTTGTTTTGCCGCCCAGAGAATCCCCTGAACGAACAGGCGCTGATACTCGGGGCTGAGCCAATGGTCGTGAAAATGGCCGCCTGTAAAACCGAACGATCGGCCACCGTCGGGGCGACTCCAAGCCCAACCGACCATTTCGGATGATCCGTCGACGTCGACGGTGACGAGCGATTGGAGATCGCCGCCACGATCGGTGCGTTTGAGTCGATAGTAGAATTCGTCATGGATGCGCCACGGCTTAAGTCCCGCCGTAATCGGATGCGATTCCGTCAGCGTCACGTTCGTGGTTGCGACGCGATATTTGCGATCGGCACCGCCGTGGCACGCTCCGAAGAGTCGTGTGGCGGTCGGGATGTGCGATTCGCTTTTGCATCCCACTGCCCAGTGAAGACCGACGATCCCGCCGCCGCGATCCGCCAGTTCGTAAAACGCCTGCTGACGGCGAGGATCTTCATCGATCCAACGACCTCCCTCGGAGACGAACAGCACCACCGTATCGGCTTTGCGCAACAGTTCGGGGCCTTCGAGCCATTCGCCATCTGCCATCGAGATGGTTACCTCGATGCCCTCGATCGGTTGCAGCAGTTGAGCCAGGATCGCTTGTCCATAAGCGTACTCGTGCGATCCCACGGGATGACCGTCGGGACGTTGAGACAGGAGTAGAATCCGGTGCGGTGCGGCGGCACAAATGCGGAACGGGAGTCCGGCACTCGCTACCGCCAGAAAACAAATAGCCAACACGCGACTCGCGCATCGCATGGCGAACTCTCCAGTGAATTGCGTCCGAGCAGGAAGGGGCGGGAATCACTGCGGCGGATTATAGCACGAGTAATGCTTTTCCCAACCAAATCGCCAAGCCAGCCATTACCGAGATCCCCAAGGTCATTCCCATTCCTCGCTTGAGCTTGAATGTCATGACGAAGGCCAGTAGAGCGATGGCAAGCGAGCCGAATTGAAGCGAGGCCCATTCCGGCACGAGCAATCGCATTCCGAACAGGTGACGCGTTTCGACGGACTGAAACAGCGTGTGAACGGAGAACCAGACACCAAGGTTGAGAATCACACCGACCACCGATGCCGTGATGGCAGTGAGCGCAGCGTTGAGTAGCCGGTTGCCGCGAAGTCGTTCCACGTACGGAGCACCGAGAAAAACCCAGTAGAAGCAGGGAGCGAATGTAACCCACGTGGTCAGGAAGGAGCCGACGATCGCCGCTGCCAGAGGCGACAAAGAGCCGGGGTTTCGATACGCACCCATGAAGGCGACGAATTGAACCACCATGATCAAAGGACCGGGGGTGGTTTCCGCCATGCCCAATCCATCCAGCATCTCGCCCGGCTCGAGCCAATGAAAGGTCTCGACGGCTTGTTGGGCGACGTACGCTAACACGGAGTAGGCTCCGCCGAAGGTAACCACGGCGGCCTTGCTAAAAAACACGCCTTGTTGGAAGACTGCCGAATCATCGCCGAGCCACCACCGGATAACTGCAAGCGGTAGGAACCACACGGTGAGGCAGACAACGCTAACGCGCACGCTCCGCCATAACGAAGGCTTAGGAGTGTCGTGACAATTTGCCGATGCTAATCCCGATGCCGCCGAGTTCGCAGGTGAGTGACTTGCAGATCTGCAGAAGTATGCCGGCAACCAGCGGCCTCCGATGAAGCCGAGCAGGCCGGCGCAGGCGATCAATGCGGGAAACGGCACATCGAATAGAAAGATCGCGAGGAACGCTACCGTTGCCAGCCCGATCAGGAGCCGATTCGTTAACACGCGTTTGCCGATTCGCATCACCGCTTCGATCACAATCGCCATCACGGCCGGTTTCAGTCCGAAAAACACGGCCTGCAGTAATTCGGTGTCATGCCAATAGACGTATGCAATGCTGAGTCCCAAGATGCCGATCAAGCCGGGGATCACAAACAGGATGCCGGCAAGCAGACCGCCGCGGGTGCGATGCAAGAGCCAGCCGATATAGGTAGCCAATTGTTGCGCTTCGGGGCCGGGAAGCAGCATGCAGTAGTTTAATGCATGCAGGAATCGCTCTTCATCAATCCATTTCTTCTCCTCGATCAGGATGCGATGCATGACGGCAATCTGGCCAGCCGGTCCACCAAAACTCAAGATGGCAACTCGACACCAGACCCGGAATGCGTCGCGCATGGTGACATGCTGCGGCTCGGAGGAATGACTATCCATTTGATCGGGCATGAAACAAGACGCCACATGAAACGATTTGGCAGCAGAAAAAACGGCCTTGATGCCGACAAGCGTGTCGGGGGCAGTATAGGCCAAATCAATCGCAAGAGGGAGCAGCGAACCCGCATCGCTCCATCGCGTGCTTCTAGCAGACACTCAATTCGCCACGCGACAGCCTTGCGGAGAATGTTTGAATGTCGCGAAGTTCGCGATGGATGAGTTCTTCCATCGGGCTGCGAACGTCGGACAGAATAACGCCTTCGGCCAGTGCCACGTGAGCGGAAACAAACCAGGGTTCATCGAGTCGCCCGCCAATTTGGCTGCAAAGCCAGACATAGACCTCTTCGATTCCCGGGATCGAACGATGAAGGGTATGAGCCAACTGGTAGGCGAGAAGGTTGTAGACTTTGCCAACATGGCTGACCGGATTCTTACCCGCCACGGCCTCGGTCGTCATCGGGCGGCAGAAACTGATCAGACCGTTTGCGCGATTGCCGCGCCCGACCTGGCCTCCGTCGGCGCTTTCGGCTGATGTGCCGAGCACCGTCAAGTACATGCCATCCAGTCCGCGTTCGGGATCATCGAGCGTATTGAGTTCCACCGATACGCGATCAAGCACATGCAGTTTGGTGCGGAGATGATCGGAGAGCGCATGCTGCACGGCGGTCTTGCGGTGAAAATAGGTGACGGGTTCCCAAATCTGCCGATCGACGAATGCCATCGCGACCGTTAGTTTCAGCTCGCGTCCTCTTCGAACCCCCATGACCTTCACGTCTTCGCCTGTCTCGGGGAACTCGCGTTTGAATGCGGGCGAATTCAGGAAATGTTCGGCAGCTAAAACCAAGTGCTCCGTTTCGCTAAGCGGCGCAAAGCCAACGGCCACGGACGTGTCATTCGCTCGATGAACAGGGTCCTGACTCGGAGTGAAAAGACCGACGAGCTCGGCGGACCCGGGCCGTAATTCATTTTGGATGACCAGGTGTTTGGCGGGATCGACAAATCGCAGGTGCTGCGATATCCATCCGCGAGCTGCAGCTTCGAGCCATTCGTCGATCGGAAGCTTTTCGTCGCCGATGCGGATGGTGGCGCGATCGCCAACAACAAGTCGCATCGGCGCTTGGACCGTGCCGCCGCCCAGTCGCGGTGTCGTTTGCCCCGCGACTAAGAGGCCCTTGTCGATGTTGTGGTGCAGGACTCGCCCTGTCCGCTCCAGGTACTCCTGGCTCAGTCGTACCGAGATCGATTCCATGATCGAGTCGCAAATGGTGTCCGGGTGCCCCAAGCCTTTCCGCTCCACGTACTCGATTTCTTGACTCGCGATCGGAGGACCTGGATGACATTGAATGATGAACTGTGTCATGGCATCACCCTTCATGCGAATCAAGCGGAACGCTGGCCGTACTCGCCGATCAGCGGCACGAAGGCGAAAAGACCGAGGTTCTCTTGAACGAGATCGTCGCCGGTTTTGGTGAAACGTGACATCGTTTGTCCGGTGAATCCGCCGATCGGGATCACGATCCGTCCGCCCGGTGCAAGCTGTGCGACGAGCGGTGGGGGCAAGCTCGAGGCGGCTGCGGTCGAAATAATCGCATCGTACGGCGCGAATTCGGGTAAACCTTGGGAACCATCCGCGACGTGAACGGTCACGTTGTCGTAGCGCAACCGCTTTAGTCGCTCGCGGGCAACATCGGCCAACTCGCGAATTCGCTCCACGGTATGAACATGCGCTGCCAATCGTGAAAGCACCGCGGCTCCGTAACCCGATCCGGTACCAATCTCCAGAACCATTTCGTCGCCGCGCAGACCGAGTGCCTCGACCATAAAGGCGACGGTGAATGGCTGCGAAATCGTTTGCTCCCAGCCAATCGGCAAGGCCCAATCGCAGTAAGCCTGCTCGCGAGAACCCTGCGGCACGAACTCTTCTCGCGGTACTTTTGACATCGCTTCCAACACGCGCGCATCATGAATTCCCCTCTTTCGAATCTGCTCCTCGACCATTTGGGTTCGAAGCGACCGAAAGTAAACATCATCGCTGCTGTTACTGAGGGGGATCATGTTCGTGGACATCGTCGAATTACCCTGTGCTTGTGTCGGCGCAAGCTTCTACGGTCCGGACGCAGGATGTG
>JBJOLO010000677.1:0-5325 GCA_046045565.1 Planctomycetota bacterium
GCGTGATGAACACCGGGTCTTTTGCGAATGGCGGGCGAAGCGAAATCGGTCCGGAACGCAGCACTACCACAAAGAGGCGCGAGGTCCTTCGGATACCCACGCACCATCCCGGAATCGCTCAACTACACCCCGAACTTCGAACAGCTAACGATGTGCCGAACAGTATTGAGACACGCACGTTTTGAATCAGCCCCAGCCGATGGCGGGCTAAATGTGTGTGTCTTGGAATGGAGCGGCGGGAGGCTGAACGCGTTCGACGACGACCTGGGTGAGAACGACGGACTGCGAGATCGCAAAAGAAAGATCGCAAGGCCTCTACGGCGAAACAAAGAATGCCGGCGACAGCAAAGACCAGCGGGACGTATGACGTCGGAGCGGTTAAGGCTGCTTGTCGGGGACGAAGCGAGAGTTAGCCTTCGCCTTCGCCAAATACCGTGCGGGCGACGAAGCCCACGAGACCGAAGAGCCCCAAGGTGATGATCAATAACGCGAAAAACGTGTCAGCGCCCACCGACGAAACTCCAACGGTTAGGGATTATGAGCAAACCAGTACGTAGCCAGGAAAGGGCCTGAACCCTATTCCGAGTGCTAATGATAGTTAAATTCGGCTGATTCAGCCAAGGGGATAAGGTCTGGAAGCCCCTCCGCCCCGGATAATGCTGCTGCTCCTGGTCGATTCCGCGACCCGGGTCGGGGTCCGAAAAAACGCACGAGCCTGCCAGGTCGAGCAGGCTCGAGCGTCACGAGTTTAACGCTTAGCGGCTGCGAATGACGACGAAACGATTCACTCCGTCCCGACGTACCTGCAGCAGGATTCCTTTGTCCACCGAAGCGGCTCTCAGTAGGTCGCGATACTCCTGAGCCGTTTGCACCCCCTTGCGATTCACACTGGTTATCACGTCGCCCGCAGCCAGGCCGGCTCGTTGAGCCAAACTACCTGGTTCGACCTGCGTGATGATGACGCCTTGCATCTCCTTACTGCCGATCTGGCGAGCCAAATCGGGTGTTAGTGTCTGAACGGCCAAGCCGAGTTCGTTCGACTTCTCGACGTCACCGGCCTCGCTCTGCGCGACTTCCGAGGCATTTCCATTCAGTTCGCCGATTTCCACAGTTACCGTCTTTACGCTGCCGTTTCGCATCAACTCAATTTCCGCTTTTGTGCCCGGCTTGGTGGCCGCCACAGCGTTGCGGAACTGATTGGAAGTTTCGACGTGGCTTCCCTGATAACGGGTTACGATGTCGCCGGCCTCCAATCCCGCCTTCGCGGCCGGACCGTCGGTCACCACATCTTGCACCAACGCACCGCTCGTCGACTTGTAGCCAAGCTTTTCAGCAACATCTTCCGAGACATCCGATACCACGGCGCCGATTCGGCCGCGGACCACCTTGCCGCCTTTCACAATCTGGTCCATCACCGAGCGAACCATATTCGAAGGAATAGCAAAGCCAATACCCATGAAGCCGCCCGTGACCGACTTGATCGCGGTGTTGATCCCAATCACTTCCCCTCGTAAGTTCACCAAGGGACCACCGCTGTTGCCCGGGTTGATAGCCGCATCAGTTTGCAGGAAGTCCTCAAAGCCGCCTCCCGTAATACCCACCGAACGACCCGTTGCGCTGATGATCCCCGCCGTCACCGATTGTCGTAGATTCATCGGTGTGCCAACGGCCAACACCCATTGCCCCACTGCCACCTCATCCGAGTTCCCGAGCGGAGCTGGCACAAGATTCTGCGATTTGATTTTGAGCACCGCGAGATCGGTGTCTTTGTCGCGCCCTACGACCTCCGCCTTCAGTTCGTGGCGGTCATGCAACATCACGGTCACGTCGTCGGCGCCGTCGATCACATGGTTGTTCGTCACAATGTAACCGTCTTCACTAACGATCACGCCGCTGCCCAGTCCCTGTTGCTCCTGGTCCCGTTCGGGCATTTGGAAAAAGCGATCAAAGGGATCGTCTCCAAAGAATCGGCGAAATTCATCGGGAACCTCCGGACGGGCGCGGCGAGGCATCCGCATTTTTCGCACCGAGGTGATGCTCACCACCGACGGATGCATGGCCTTCGCCGTCAATTCAAACGCTTTCGAAAGATCAGTCGCTTTCGCGAGTTGTTCCCGAGCTTCCCTTGAAACGTCGTCCGCGTGCGATCGCGTGCTGATGAACTCTCGGACCAAAGTCACGCTGCCCGCACCAAAGGCCGCTCCCATTACCAACGCCAGTAATACCCCAGTCTTCTTCACGATTGATGTCATGGGTAAGTCTCCTCCAGTTTCGTTTGTTCCAAGCAATCGATCTGCCGCTCAAAAAGGATTTGTCGTCACTCCAGCGTAAGTTGCCCCTTTTCCCGATGCTTTTTCAGGCATGCAGTGGTTTTTCGGGTCCGCAGCCCAACGCGTGCATTACGAAAGAGGTTTTGCCTCGGTTCGGTACCGCGTTGCCATGCATTTCCTGCATTTCGTTGCCTCGGAAATGACGGCCCGTTAAGCTCTTCGGGCACGAGCCTGTCATGAGGCTTTCAACGTGGATGCCGTGCCGACGATGCCGGGCGGACGCAACCCGGTTAACGCTGCGCATGCAGCGTCTGGGAATCAAGTTGCCGTGAGGCAACCGATCTTGCAGGTTGGACGAAGAAAATCGTCAGGAAGAAAAAACGGATTAACCGAGCAGGCCGTAAGCCGCTAACGATTTCTGGAGCTTGGCTTCGGCAGCGGCATCCAGAGGCGTCATCGGCAACCGGAGTTCTCCCGTGTCCCGCTTCAGCATCTTCATCGCCGCCTTAATGGGGATCGGATTGGTTGCCAATCCGAGCATGTCTCGGCAGAGTGGGAACAGCTTGTGGTGCCATTCGCACGCACGCCGCGTATCACCCGCTTGATAGGCTTTCACCAAGGCGATCATGTCGCCGGGCACGATGTTGCCCACCACCGAGATCACGCCTTCGCCACCCACCGACAACAGCGGCAGGGTCAAGCTGTCGTCGCCACTCAGGACCGTCAGGTTCGTCGAGGCAATAATCTGCGAGGCTTGGTCGAGAGAGCCTGTGGCTTCCTTCACCATGGTGATGTTGGGAAGTTCCGCCAGTCGCGCGATCGTTTCGGGTTCAATGTTCTTGGCGGTGCGGCCCGGAATGTTATAGACGCAGATCGGGATGGATGTCGCCAACGCCACTTCGCGATAGTGTTGGTAGAAGCCTTCTTGCGTCGGCTTGTTGTAATACGGCGCCACCATCAAAGCGGCATCGGCACCCGCTTTCTCGGCCCACTTGGTCAATCGAATCGCTTCGCGCGTGCTGTTCGATCCCGTGCCCGCCATCACCTTGATGCGGCCTGCCGCGATCTGCACCACCTCCGCGATCACCCGTTCGTGCTCGTCGTGGCTTAGGGTCGGCGATTCACCCGTGGTTCCCACAGGACAGAGGCAGGTGGTGCCCGCTGCGATCTGGAATTCCACCTGTTCACGTAGCCGGGCGTAATCGACTTCGCCATCCTTCAACGGAGTTACGATTGCAACCGACAAACCACTGAATTCAGAGCCTTTTCGAGTCATGACGTCTACCTGCGGAAGGGATAACTGCAACCAAGCAGTGCGTCATGATACGGCTTGTTGCGGGGGCCCGCAAAGGGGATGTCGCTGGTGCCCCGTAACGTTTTTGCACACATTTTTCGAGTGCGTTTGGTGCCGTACGTTTCTTGCGGTGTATTTCGTAACGATGCTGTCCCCTAGTCGGCGTTGGCTCGTTCCAGCACGCCTTTCCAGAAATCCCTGGCCATGCGGTGATGGCGAATTACCGACTCCCGCTCCGAAGCGTCTTCCAATTTGACCCGCTTTGCTCGTTCCAGCACCCAGTCCGAAAAAAACTGAGCCGATTCGCGGCTAATTCGAGGTTCGGCTCCAATCTGGACGTAGTACGGTCCCGTGCTCGCGAAACGGTACGTCTTGGTGTTGTTCGTCACCGCCCGCACCATCAGCCATCCACTGCGGTCGAATTTTACCGGCGGAAGCTCCCCGTTTTTCTTCGCCCACTCGTCCAGGCGAACCTCATGCACAATCTTGCCGTCCTTCACCACCTCCAGGTATTCCACCTTTTCCCTCATCGCCAGATTTAAGCCGATGTTCAGTTCCACCGTTTCTCCCTTCGCCGCTTCAAACACGTGCCCCGGAAGTTCCCCATTCACGCTCGGCCGGAGCATCGGACCGTTTGTGATCACGACGCGACCGGCACGCAGTCCCTCCCACCATTTCTCCCAAGTCAATTCGCCCTCCACATGCACATACACGCGGTTGTAACCAACCGGGTTAGGCAAAACACCCGAAGCACTGCCCGCCGACGGGGGAATCCGCAGACCGCAGTTCAGTAAGTGGTAGTAAATCGCTTGCGACCACCGTCCATTCCCGTGCGGGTCGGGATAGAAAATCTTGTCACGCGGTTTGCCCCACGCTTCATTCGCCAACACTCCGCTGCGTTGCAGGTGGTTGTTGGCCAGGCCAATGGAGTCCGCAAGGCCGCTCGCGACCCAGATCGGCATGTCCCACCAGAACGGCTTCTCGATATCTACATGCACCGACAACGAACGGTCATTCGCGGACGATCCCGAACTGCTGTTCGAGTCGGTCTTTTCCCGTTGCGTTTCGGGTTGCGACTCGGGTTGTGAAGCTGCTTGTCGAAGCTGCTGCTTTGCCTGCTCGAGAAAATCCAGCGGCGAGGGGTACTCGCGCGATGCTCCGCTCAGTGGTAACGGCTGTGCGCAGCCGAAATAAAGCAGCGCACCGCCCTCCCGCTCGTCTTCACCCGCCATCAACTCGTAAAAACGCTTGTCGCCAAATTCGACCACGCGCTGCGCTGGGATCGCCTGCTGCTCCCAGGTGTTTTTGTCATTCCACCACGTAATCACCGGACCAATGTGCAGGTCCTCGGCATCCATCAGCATTTCGATTTCGTTGAGCGGTCGATGGATATGCAGGTCGCCCGACCACCATCCCTCTTCACGCATATTTACGAATCGCGTCATCGTGACGACCTTCGAGTCCTTCGCGTTTTTTTCCAACACGAAATGGCCGGTTTGTTCGCGGTACTCCGGTCCGCGCTCGATTTCGAATGTGTACGTTCCGACCGGCAAGTCGAGTGTGATCGAGCCCTGAAAGGCGAAGTGGTCATGCCAATATGGAACCTTGGGCGGACGGACCGGTTTGCCTTTGGAGTCGTATAAGTGCATGCGCACCGCGAGCGGTTCGCCCGTGGTCTTGTCGACGACTTGTAGCTCCAGCTTTCCTCGATAACCGGCAGCCCACGCTGTAGGCTCTGTCAGGAATCCGAATAGGAGTCCT
>JBJOLO010000777.1:0-3742 GCA_046045565.1 Planctomycetota bacterium
TCGCTGTGTGGTGGAAAAAATCAGCGGACGCGGATCGCCATGAGTAGCCGCGGACGAATCGCACTGGTTTACGGAATGGCCGTCTCATGCGGACTGCTTGCGGGTTACCTCGTCGTGATGCCTCGGGATGAAGTCTCCCCCATCTATTTCATCCAGCCCCCGACCGTTCCCGCCGATCTCACTTTCGGCGAATCACTCTTTCCGGATCAACAGCCGGGACTTGTCTCCTCGTCGAATATGGCGATGATCACCGAGCGTAATGAACAGGACCCGGCGGCTCACATGGTGCGGTACTGGTGCCCGCGAAGCAGCAACACGTGGGGCGAAATCATCTACGAATGGAAGTGGGATGCGGACTGGGAGCCGGAACTGGCAATCATGAAGCCGAATCTGCACGTGTTCAGCGAGTTTGATCCGTTCGCACGCGGCGAGTTCTACATCGCGACCGCAAGCACCCATGACCAATGGATCCTGATGCTCGAAATCGGCGAAAGCAAGTCCGACACACGCCTCAATCGGGAGATCGATGTAACTCGCTGGGTGCGGAACAGCCGCTATCTACGTGTGAAGTATCGCCTCAAGGCCCAAAAGATGATGTACCATCCCACACCGAATGATCCGATTGGATTTGCCGGTGCGCACGCGATCCGAAATCACATCGACGATCCGAGGCAACCGCCGTACGCGATGTACCTGTCCTTGTGGCGGCATCGCCCACCCGAGCCAACCAATGCTCAATCGGCTTCCGAGCGTTGAATCGAATCAAGCAGGAAGGCTTTGGCAAATGCCCAACGACGCGCCGCCGTCCTAGGACTTATCCCAAGCAACTGCGTGGCCTCGGCAAGACTGCGTCCTTCAAAAAATCGCATTCGCACCAGCGATGCAAGTTGCAAATCCACCGACTCCAGTTCCTCAATCGCCTCAAACACGATCCGCACCCGGGAGGCGGTTGCTTCCCCGATCGGGTTTTCATTCGACTGCTCGTGTCGCATCCGCTCCAAATAAAGCTCGCGGTGAGTGCGTCGGCGGCCCCGGTCGATGAGCGTTTGCTTGGCGATCGTCGAGGCCAGAATCCGCAGCGACTTTTCGGTCTCGCCAGACAGACTCCCTGACCAATTCATCAGTTTGGCCAGCACCTCGTTTGCCAGCGCTGTCGGTTGCATACTCGGCGAATGCTGCTCTTTCGCCATCATCAACGACGCCAGCCGACGCAGCCATGGATAGAACCAACCGATTTCGCGAGCTATTGCCTGCTGAAGCACAAGATCCCCCCCCGAAAGATATCCAGGTACAGCCCAGATTGGACCCTGACGAGCGAACCATTTCAATACCTAATTTGGAGGGCAGTCCCGCCATCACGCTCCACTTGCAGATTCATTGAAAAAACGCCATCCGTTACGTGCACGCAACCGATTGCCACAACGTAACCGACAGGCTTGGCCAAAGGATCCCCTTCCCCACGTCGCAATCGGGCAATCGCCATCAATTCAGCGTCCGTTCCCAAAAAAACGTCTCGCCATCCATGCGTTCGCTGCGGCGCCGCGCGACTTCTCGATACGCTCTCTTGCAATCTTTGCGGATGGCCCAAGAACCGCCGCCCCCATTAGCCACCTCCTTATCGGTTTCCGTTTCGACTTTGCACGCACCTTCTTTCGGAATCAGCCGCGTGCGTTTTGTTTGCGAACATCGGCAGATACGGCTTGGAGGGGTTCGTCAGCAGGCTCCACAGCAGCTTGGTGATAGCCGGTTGTTTTTACCCGTCTGCAGACTTCGATTTCTGGTGGAAAGCCCACGAGCTGGATAACATCTAACTCAGGCGTATCGACTCGCCCGCCTTACAACCTAACCGTTTGGGTCGCCGATTCGTCCCATGACGATCACTGCAGACCGGGAGATTTAATGTGTCATCGTTTTGGTCGATTGCGACCGTAACGCTGGTCGTTCTGGTGATCTTGGGCACGATCCTCGTGTCGGTCGTCGCCCTGCTGCGGATCATGCAGCAGTCGTTGAAGAAACAGGTTGCCTCACGATATCAGGCTGACGAAATCCTGATGCAGGAAGGCATGGCGAACTTCTTCGGATTGGAATCGAAAGGAGTCTGGCAATGCCGCGGCAACGGTGCACTCGTGCTCACCGGCGACACCCTGCACTTCTTTATGCTCCAACCGCGATCGGAACTGGTGATTCCGTTGCACTCGATTCGTGACGGCCAACTTGTCCGATCGCATCTGGGCAAGACCGTATTTCGCCCACTTTTGAAGGTGTATTTCGAGCTCCACGGAAAGTCGGACTCCGCGGCCTGGTACGTCAACGACCCGCAAGTTTGGCTCGACAAAATCGCTTCCCTGCAAACGACTCAAGATAAACAGCACCACGCCTGACAACACGGCTGCATCCACGTCAGAACGAGTCGCTTCCTTTTCGCCACCTGGAACCTTCCCATGCCCAGATCATTCGGTCGACTTGCTTGCTGTTTCTTACTTTTGGCAGCCATCGATTCGAGCATCGACGCAACTCATGCTGACGAGAAGTCCTATGAAACACAAACCGGCATCACCTACCGCACGGGAATCGAAAACGACATCTACGCACAGGCACAGTGTCGCTTGGACCTTTACTATCCGAAATCCGCCACCGATTTTTCCACGGTGGTTTGGTTTCACGGAGGAGGTTTGACCAAAGGCGAGCGTGCAATCCCCGATCGCTTGAAGAACCAAGGATTCGCCGTCGTGGGAGCCGGCTACCGGTTGCATCCGCAGGTCACCGCACCGGTGTACATCGAGGACGCTGCCGCCGCAGTCGCGTGGACTGTCAAGAACATTGAGCGGCACGGGGGATCGCCTCGTAAAATCTTCGTTGCCGGGCACTCCGCCGGCGCCTACCTCGCCATGATGATCGGTTTCGACAAACAATGGCTTCACAAACATGACATCCATGCCGACGACCTGGCAGGATTGATCCCGCTCAGCGGCCAGGCAATCACCCACTTCACCATCCGCAGCGAAAAAGGTATCGGCGACAAACAACCCGTCATCGATCGCTTCGCACCCCTGTTCCATGTGCGCAAAGATGCTCCGCCTATCCTTCTGATCACAGGCGACCGCAACAGGGAACTGCTTGGACGCTACGAGGAAAACGCCTACTTGTGGCGGATGCTGAAAGAAGCGGGACACCGCGATTTGGAATTGCTGGAACTACAGGGGTATGATCACGGCGGGATGGCCGAACCGGCGTACCCGCTGCTTGCACGCTTTGTCCAACAACGAAGCAAGCTTGCCGAATAATCGTGAGGCCTAATCGTGAGGCAACGACGAACGGTGCTTGTGTATCGTTCGGTGTGCGGGGGAGGCAAGTTGCCATGGAAGCGGGATCGGTGGCATGCCATGAATTTGGTGAAAGATACGTGGGGTAGTTCGGTGGGGTGCTTCGGGAATGCGATATCACTCACACTGCTGATCGTCACGACCGAGCGCGACGGCCACATTGCAGATCCTCGTCGTGGTGTGTGACTACCGAAACGGTTTCCGGGTTCCCTCATATCCTGGTACACTAGGGCAACACGATCCAGAGCAACTCACCGGTTGCGGTGTTTGCCGAGACATCCACCATCGGCACGGGCGAAAGAGCCAGCGGGCGGCGAGAGACCATTCGGATGGCGATCAGCGAAGCGATTCTGTTGTCGAGCGAGAACAAACTGTATGGCAGGAGCCAACATGTCGCCGCCATGCTGGAGGCACTCGAC
>JBJOLO010000079.1:0-7046 GCA_046045565.1 Planctomycetota bacterium
TTGGCGCCTTTGGTAAGGCGAGCCAGATCGCGCGAGCACGAGTGAACGCAAATCAACAAATCCTCTGCCCTCGCCCTTGTACTCAAGGGAGAGGGCGGCCGCAGGCCGGGTGAGGGTCCGCAATGCGGGTCGCGTGATGAACACCGGGTCTTTTGCGAATGGCGGGCGAAGCGAAATCGGTCCGGAACGCAGCACTACCACAAAGAGGCGCGAGGTCCTTCGGATACCCACGCACCATACCGGAATCGCTCAGCTACACCCCAAACTTTGAACGGCTAATGATGTGCCGAACAGTATTGTGTGTGTCTTGGATTTAAGGAGCGGCGCCCTATCTGCGTATTTGGCTGAGTCGGGGTGGGTGTCTGACGGGTGGGTGTCTGACGGGTGGGTGTGGCGGGTGGGTGTGGCGGGCGGGTGGGCCGACGGTGTCCGGTTGCTGCCAAGCTGGCGCAATCCATTTTTTGGTAAAAGACTCGGCTCTCTATCGGCCGTCGGGGATGGCGGCTGGATCGCGGCCTGGCGTGGGCGTCGTACCGAGAGGCGCGCATGGTGTGCGGCCACGCGCGCTCGTCGGCGCGCGGGCGTGATTTCTTGTGTGGGAAGGCCTGTGGATGCAGGGGCCTGAGGCCCGGCAGGATTTGGATCGGGATCGGTATGCCTTTTGCGATCTCAGACGAGCGGCATGTGCAAAGCAGCCGATTGAGGATTTTGCGAAGGGAGAATCGCCATGACTCGAGTATTCACCGTTTCCGAGGATTCCGGCATCGTCGACGCTGCGACGTCGGCAGGGAAAAAGAATCGAGAGTATCCGGGCATTCCGACGACGTGTGATGGATCCGAGGCGGTCGTCCACGTGGAAGTGAATGTGACGCAGGCATCGGGCGCCTATCCGATTACCAGTTCCACGAATATGGGCGGTGGGTACAACGCGGCGGTGTCAAACGGCTATCGCAATCTGTGGGGCGAACCGTTGGTGTTTGTGGAACCCGAGAGCGAGCATTCGGCCGCGACCTTTTGCGAGGGATTTGCCGCTGCGGGCGGGCGGGTCACGAATTTCACATCGGGCCAAGGGTTGGTCCTGATGAAAGAGGTGCTGTACACGATTGCTGGGAAGCGTTTACCGGTGGTGATGAACATCGGGGCGCGGGCGCTGACGAGTCAATCGCTGAATGTGCATGCCGGCCATGACGACGTGATGAGTGTCGCCGATGTCGGATGGGGGATGCTGCTGGGCCGCAACGCGCAAGAGGCGGCGGACCTGTGCCTGATTTGCAGGAGGGTGGCCGAGGCATCGCATACGCCTTTCTTCAATGTGCAGGACGGTTTCCTTACCACGCACACGGTAGAGAGGGTGCGATTGCCCGAGAAGGAATTCATGAAGGAGTTCATCGGCCATCCCGATGAAAAACTACTTGCGCTGATGGATCCGGACAATCCGATCATGTTCGGCGTGGTGCAGAATCAAGATTCGTACATGAAAGGAAAGATTGCGCAACGGGCCTACTACGATACGGTGCGACCGGCTCTGCAAGATGCGTTTGCTTTGTTCGCCGAGAAGACGGGGCGGCATTACGATTTCGTCGATCCGTATCGCTGCGAGGATGCGGAGTACATCCTGGTAGGGATGGGTTGCCTGATGGAAACTGCGATGGCAACGGTTGATTACCTGCGGGAACGCGGGGTGAGCGTCGGCGCGCTGACGATCACCTGTTTTCGACCGTTTCCATCGCTCGAGATTGTCGATGCGCTGAAGGGTTGCAAGGCGTTGACGGTGCTGGAGCGTATGGATGATCCGCTCAGCACCACCGGCAACCATCTGACGCGCGAAATCAAGGCGGCGATGTGCGACGCGATGCTGGGGCAAAACGGATTGGAGCGAATTGCGAGGTTGCCTCGTATCTACTCCGGCGCTGCCGGCCTGGGCAGCCGCGACATTCGGCCTGGCGATTTGATTGCCGCGGTCAATAACATGATTCGTGGCGATCGGGATTTCTTTTGTCTCGGCATCAAGCATCCGTTGGCTCTCGCGAGAGCGGAAGATCCAGATCTGCGAGAACCGGGGTCGTTTTCGATGCGAGGCCACTCCGTGGGCGGGTTTGGCAGCGTGACGACCAACAAAGTCATCGCCACGATTGCCGGCGATGTGTTCGGCATGGATGTCCAGGCCTATCCGAAATATGGCTCCGAGAAAAAAGGTCTGCCGACCACGTACTACCTCACCATTTCAGGCAGGCATATCCGGCTTCACAGCGAGTTGGAGTTCGTCGATCTGGTGGTGCTCAACGATACCTCGGCGCTGTTCAGCGGCAATCCGCTGGCGGGGTTGGTAAATGGCGGGGCATTGTTCATGCAATCGCCTCACGCCGACCCGAAGGAAGTGTGGGATCGAATTCCTGCTCATCACCAAGCCTTCATTCGAGCACATAACATTCACGTGGTGTTCGCCGATATGGTGCGGATCGCCCGGGATGTTGCCTCGGTCGCCGATTTGCAGATGCGAATGCAAGGCATCGTCCTGCTGGGCGTTTTCTTGAAGCTCACCCCGTACGCGAAACGCAGCGGGATGAGCGATGAGCAGGTATATGCCGGTGTGGAAAAAGCACTGCGGAAGTATTTCGGCAAGCGAGGCGAACAAGTCGTGCGCGACAATATGACCTGCGTGCGGCGCGGTTATCAGGAGTCGAAGGAGATCCCCGCCTCGATCATGAATGCCTCGTAATACGAGGCGCGACGGGGCGCAAGCGGACGAGGAAACAAGCTCGGACAAGGGATGGGAAATTGCGAAGGGAAAGTCGAGGTTGACATGGACAAGCTACTAAAAGAATCGATGAACGCGTCAAACGAACATGATCCGTTCAATAACAGCAGCTACGGTACGCTGGTGGACGGCGACTACAGGCGAGTCAGCTTGCCGGTATTGAACGTTGACGAGTTCAACGAGGTGGTCATTCGCAGTTACGAGGAAGGATTGGCTGAGAAGGAGTTGCCGGCCGACCTGGCGGTTGCTCGTTCGCTGGTTCCGGCTGGAACGGCGAAGCTGCGGGATTTCAGTTACATCGCGCCGGATCTTCCCGAGTATCGACCTCAGAATTGCACCGGGTGCATGGAGTGCGTCACGCTCTGCCCCGACACGGCGATCCTGGGCAAGGTGCTGAGTGAGCAGGAGTTTGAACTGAAGTTAAACGCGATCACCGATCCAAACGATCGCGAAATGTTTCGCGCGCAATGGGCGAAGACGCGGAAGTACTACGAAGGCCCGGCCAAGAAACAGGGCGAAGGCGGCATGTTCACGATCATGATTGATCCGAGCAAGTGCAAAGGTTGCGCGGAATGCGTGACGGTTTGCAACGATCAAGCGCTGTTCATGAGCCACAAGTCGGAGGAGCTCATGACCAAGGCTCGCAAGAGCCATCGCTTCTTCAAGCAATTTGGCGAGTCTGACAAGCGTTTTGTCAGCGACAACCTGCTGGTCGACATGATGCTGCACGAAAAGTCGCATTTGTATACCGGCGGCGCCGGCAGTTGTGCTGGTTGCGGAGAGGGCACGGCGTTGCGCATGCTCTGCGCTGCGACTGGTGCAAAATACGGCGACCATTGGGGGATCGTGGCGGCAACCGGTTGCAACACGGTTTATACCTCGACGTATCCCTACAACCCTTACCTGGTGCCGTGGGTGAATTCGCTGTTTGAGAACGCACCCGCCATGGCGATGGGCATTCGAGCTCGTTGGGATCAAAAAGGATGGGGCGATCGCCCGATTTGGTGCATCGGTGGTGACGGAGCGATGTACGACATCGGCTTTCAATCGTTGTCGCGGATGTTTGCATCGGGCATGAATGTCAAAGTGTTTGTGCTCGACACGCAGGTCTACTCGAACACCGGAGGCCAGGCATCGACCAGCACCTTCACCGGCCAAAACACGAAGATGAGCAGTCACGGTTCGGTCGTGAGTGGAAAGCAGGAGCATCGCAAGGAGATCGCTCAAATTGCGATGATGCATCCGCATACGTTTGTCGCGCAAACAACGACGGCGCACATCAATCATTTCTACCGTGCGGTGCTGGATGCGCTGGAGTATCCGGGGCCGGCGATCGTGTGTTGCTACACGACCTGTCAACCGGAGCACGGTGTGGCGGACAATATGGCGACGGAGCAAGCGAGGCTGGCGGTCGATACCCGCGCGTTTCCGCTGATGATTTACGATCCGCGCAAGGGAGATTCGATCCAATCGCGGCTGTCGCTGCAGGGAAACCCGGCGATCCACGACGATTGGTGGACCGATCCGAAAACCGGTCGCGAGGTTGATTTCATTGACTTTGCCCGCAGCGAGGGTCGGTTCGTAAAGCACTTTGACAGCCATGGAAATCCGAGTCCGACGTTGTTGCGAGCCAGGGAGGATCGCCTGGAAAACTGGCATCTCCTGCAGGATCTCGCGGGTGCGCGAGGCAAAGAAAAGTCCCTTGCGGTGAAACGCGTGGCCGGTGCGGCAACGGGGGTGAAACCTGAGGCTCGCAAGGAGGCCGCAAATGTCCGGGCGGATCATGTGCACTCGGAGCGTGCCTCGCCCTTGGTGGGAGCAGGCGAGCCGGTCTCGGAGTTGCGACGAGGTGTGTCGGTGAAGTATTTCGACGGAAATCGCTGGATTTCCGGTGTGATGCAATCGGTACAGCCGCCGGTTATTCAGTTGGAAGACGGCAGTGAGATCAACGCGAGCATGGAGTTGTTGCAAGCGGGGTTGGAGGAAGGAATCCTGAAGGGAGCCTAGGAGTGAGTAATCTCCGCCGCGGGTTTTCCAGAAGCTGGCGGTTGGAGCAGCAAGGGTGAAATTTGCGCCGGCACGTGAGTTTCACATAAGGAGGGTACGACCATGGGCGATTTTCAAGGTGATCTGTTAATTGGCGGAGCTCGCATCAGGAACGTGCATGGAGAATTGCAGCGGCAGACTCCGATCCCGAATTCGCATGACTGGATGCTCGCGGGCCAGTTGCATCTGTCGCGTTGCGAGGGTGAACAATTGGAGACGTATCGAACGTATCGCTTGCGACTGTCGGACGGACGTGAGGCGCAAGTGGTTGTGTCGCGATGCGAGCATGGCGGTGAGGGCGACGAGTTCATTGCTGATTTTGAGCCGGCCCTTGCGACGGCGTTTGCGACGGCGGCGGGGCATTAGTTGCGGTGGTTTGCCGGAAGTCGCGCGTTAAGCCGGTACTAAAGTATCGCTGCACGCGCGGGCTCACGGAATGTCCCCAACTGATTTCGCCAACGGCGACATCGAAGACGGCGGCGACTCGCTCGCGTTCCTCCGGGGAGGGAGTCCAGCGTCCTTCGGCAATGGCGAGCATGCGCGCGGAGGGAAGCGAGGCTCGTAGGGCAGCCTGTTCGATTGTCAGGCCGCTCGTTTCCAGTAGTCGATCAACCGTGGTCATGGGTGTCTCACAAAGTTCACGCGGTGGGGAACTCGAGCGTCATACGGGCTCGAGCGTCATGCGCGTTCAACTCCCGCGTTCTCCATTTGGCACCAAGCGGCGTCCAGCGATCCGTCCACGTCGATGCCGCGGCATGCGCTCTCGATGACCGTGACGTCGAAGCCGAGTCGCTTTGCGTCCAGCGCCGAGTAGGCAACGCAGAAATCGGTGGCGAGTCCGGCGAGGAAAAGGCGCGTGATTCCTCGTTCGCGCAGGTATCCGGCGAGTCCGGTGGGAGTCCGGCGATCGTTCTCGAAGAAGACAGAGTACGAGTCAACGTCGCGGTGATAGCCTTTTCTCAGGATCAGTTCGCAGCGGTCGAGATGCAGATCGCGGTGCAGTTCGGCTCCGGGCGTGCCTTGAATGCAATGATCGGGCCAAAGAATTTGGGGTCCATAGCTGAGCGTAATGACGTCATAAGGTTGTTTACCGGGATGAGTCGAGGCGAACGAAATATGGTTCGGGCTATGCCAGTCCTGGGTGATGATCACATGGCGAAATTCCCTGGCGAGCGAATTGATCAAAGGAACCACCTCATCGCCGCGGGGGACGCCGAGTGCTCCACCGGGACAGAAGTCATTTTGGATATCGACGACCAGCAGCGCGCGATTTTCGTGCGGCGACGCGGGATGTGGTGTATAGCCGGCGAGTTCAGGGCCAGGGATCGCGTTGCGGGGCATGGGTTCGGCGGCAGCGCCGTTCGGCGGGCGTGGGGGATTCGGGAGTTTTTCGCGACGGCAAATATACCACAACTCAGGGTGCAGGAATGCGTGCTTTTCCCCGTTCAAGGCCGACGTTACGATGTGGCCATGGGACGAACAGAAGTCAAGCAACTGGTGGACGATTTGGCGAACGGTCGGCTGACGACGAGCGACCTGACTGCGGCGTTGACGGCGAGCGGTTCCGCCGACCTGGGCGATACGACGCTGGACTTGGATCGGCGTCGCCGTTGTGGGTTTCCTGAGGTCGTGTACGCCGAAGGTAAGTCTTCGGACACCCTGCTGCGCATCGTTGGAAGTTTGTTGGAATCGAACCAAAGCGTGTTGGCGACGCGGGTGAGTTTGGAGAAGAGCGAGTCGTTGATGCGCGCTTATCCGAACGGCCGATACCATTCCACCGCACGGACCTTTCGCATCGACATCGGTCCTCGCGATATCCGCGGCCGGGTCACGGTGGTGACGGCGGGAACGAGTGACCTTCCGATTGCCGAGGAGGTACGCGAGACGCTCGACTGGATGGGTGTCGAAACAACGATGGTGCATGATGTCGGAGTGGCCGGTCCGCATCGCCTTGTTTATCAGCTTGACAAACTGCGAGGTGCCGACGCGATTGTGGTGGTGGCGGGCATGGAGGGTGCGTTGCCCAGCATTGTCGGCGGTCATGTCGATTGTCCGGTGATCGCGGTGCCGACGAGCGTCGGGTACGGGGCGAGCCTGGGAGGCATCGCCGCACTTTTGGGAATGCTGAACAGTTGCGCAGCGAACGTTGTGGTGGTCAACATTGACGGGGGATTCAAGGGCGGATACGTAGCCGGCACGATTGCTCGCCGTCGTCATCATGAGGTCTCGTCATGACCCGCCC
>JBJOLO010000134.1:0-24666 GCA_046045565.1 Planctomycetota bacterium
GCCGCAGACATCCAGCAGGTACATCGCCATGTGTTCTTCGTCGATCCAGTGGTAACCAAACGCATCACCACCCAGTTCGCCCGAAGGCTGGTAACGCCAGTCGATTCGCAGCGGCTGCTCCATGCCTTCGGGCAGAATCGATCGCACGTATTTCGCGGCGTCGTCGAGTTCCTGGGCTAATCGTGCCTGGGTGCGCTCGATCGTCTGCAGGTATTCCTTTTCGTGGTCTCGAAAGAATTTTTTCTCGAGGCACGTGGAGAGCCGTGCTCGCAAAAGCGTCGGATTGACCGGCTTCGGCAGGTAGTCCTCCGCACCCGCCTCCACGCAACGGATCACCACATCAATTTCGTCCAGCGCCGAAAGCATGATGATCGGAATGTGGCGCAGCGTCGGCTGCTCTTTGATTCGACGAAGGACACTCAGGCCATCCATGTCAGGCATCATGACATCGAGCAGAATCGCATCGAACGCCTGGCTTTCGACTTTGGCCAGCGCCTCAAGTCCCCCGCATGCGGTTTCCACTCGCAACCCTTGACGCTCCAGGCGGCGCGCCAGCACTTCACGATTCTGCATATCGTCGTCCACGGCGAGGACACAGCCGTTGAGCGACGTTTCCTCAGCACTGGAGGCGCCGTTGTCGTTTTCCAGGATCACCGTCGCGTCAGACGAGTGCTCCGCTTTCGGGCGATTCGATCCTGCAGTCGCCGATTCCGCAGAACTCGATTCGGGTGACGCCTGCGGCAAGCGGACGGCCGAATCTCCCGACAAATGTTGCTCGATCATTCCGTTCAGCGCTCGAGCCGCCTGCTGAATCTTTTGCAGATCGGCGACATACTGCAGATGACCGTTGGCTTCGGCATCCTCCTGCAACATCTCGCTGAAGCCCAGGATGTGGTTCACCGGCGTGCGCATGTCGTGACGCACCTTGGCCAGTGCATCGACAGCCTGCTTTGCAGAGGAGTTCATGATCGTCCTGTTCGTTCGAGTTGCTGCGTCATTTTTTGCAGCAGGCGTTGCAGTTCGACCGGCTTCGTATCGTAGTCGTCGCAGCCCGCTTCCAGGCATTTCTCCCGATCGCCCGCCATCGCGTGCGCCGTCAGCCCGATCACGGGAATCTGATTCGTTTCCGGATTCGCTTTGATCGCCTTGGTCGCTTCCCAGCCATCCATCACCGGCAAGCTCATATCCATCAGGATCAACGTCGGCTGTTCGGACTTCGCCATTTCCACACCCTGCGAACCGTCGACCGCCATCACGATCTCATAGCCTTGCCGCTGCAACCGGCGCGAAAGCATGTCGCGATTCATCTCGTTGTCTTCCACCAAAAGCACTTTCGGCATGCTGAACTCCAAAACTGGACGCACCTGAGTTGAACGACAACGCGGCCCCGTCATCGTTCGAATGGATAAAACCGGACCCACAAGGTAATACACGCTTTGCCTGCCAAGAAGTCCCACCTCAACCGATTGGGCCTGAAATACGGCGGCGGCCGGACATCAGTCTGGGGCTGGGAATCGGACGCTGACGCTGGCGAGCCAACGGTCGGTCAGGTATGCTCAGGTCGCCGGGGAGGGGATGCGGTTCTCGCCTCCGAAGATTCCCGAAAAAGCTCGATCCTGAAACGGGGACAATCCGTAGATGGGCCGACAGCAGCTTTGTAGCTGGCAGCTTCAACCGAACAGCTCGTAGAACCGTAAAAGACAGCGGAATAAACACAGCGGCGATGGGCGGCTGGTAACGAACGACGGTCGAGTCAACGATGGAGAGACGCGATGCAATTGCATCGTCCCACAGGCGAGGACGAAGGGGTGCCGGAAGCGCTGCGCACGCTGGTTCAGCAGCTCGAAGACAACATGGCGCGGGTGGTGCTGGGCAAACGCAACGTCATTCGCATGACGATGATCGCGCTGTTGTCGGGCGAGCATGTGCTGCTGGAGGATGTGCCGGGCGTCGGCAAGACGCTGGTGGGCAAGGCGATGGCCCGCAGCGTAGCCGGCGAGTTTTGCCGTATTCAATTCACGCCTGACCTGTTGCCTAGCGATATTGTCGGCAGCAGCGTGTTCGATTCGAAGTCGCTCGAATTCGTCTACAACCGCGGACCGATCTTTGCCAACGTCGTGCTGGCGGATGAGATCAATCGCGCGCCGCCCAGGACGCAAAGCGCCTTGCTGGAGGCGATGAGCGATCGGCAGGTCTCGGTCGATGGCAAGACGTACGAGTTGCCGAAACCGTTCATCGTGATCGCTACCCAGAACCCGTTCGAATTTGAAGGTACCTACGCACTTCCCGAAAGCCAGCTCGATCGATTCCTCCTTCGTGTCTCGATGGGCTATCCGGACCGGCAAGATGAAAAGCAAGTGCTTGCCAGCCATCGCGTCGGAGAACCTGTCGATGACTTGAAACCCGTCCTGACATGCGATCAGGTGTTGCAGCTGCAACAGGCTGTGCGGGAAGTCACGGTCGAGGACTCGTTGTCGGATTACCTACTGAGTCTGGTCGACGCGACGCGACAATCGGAGGAACTGCATGTCGGCGTGAGCACGCGAGGGGCGCTCTGTTTGTATCGAGCCGCTCAGGCAAACGCCCTTCTTTGTCAGCGCTCCTACGTGATTCCCGACGACATCAAGCAACTGGCGGTGCCGATCCTTTCACACCGTGTCATCGCGAAGAGCCAACTGCAAGGACAGCATCGGCGGGCAGTTGAATCGTTGATGGCGAAACTTGTCGATAGCGTTTCGATCCCCAAGTAAGCGCTGGCACCGACCATGACGCAACGGATTCGACTGACGCGAGAAGGTATCTATTATCTGTTCGTGCTGCTGTTCGTGATGGGCGGCGCAGTGTTTCGCGAGGTCAACCTGCTGTTGGTGATCTCGGCCATCATGATCGGGCCGATCGTCTTCAGTTGGCGACTGGTCGCCGCATCGCTAAACCGTCTTCAAATCGAACGCAAGTTGCCCAAGACGATGGCGGTCAATCAACCGTTCACGGTCACCCTGACCGTCGCGAACGGCCGTTGGCGATTGCCGACCTGGGGACTGCACCTGCACGACACGGTTCAGTCGCGAAATCCCTCGTTGCCGACCACGACCAGTGTCGCGAAGACCTTCGTTCCATGTGTTTCGGCTCAAAGCAGCGAGTCGGTCGAGTACTCCGTGCGTCCCACTCGACGCGGTCGCCTGCGGTTCAAATCGTTGACCGCCTCCACGCAGTTTCCCTGGGGATTCGTCACCGGTCGGCGGATCGAGTCCCAGCACGAGGAGGTGATCGTCACGCCGCGGATCGGCACGCTGACTTCCCGCTGGATGCAGTTGATCGGCGCGGCGCAGGCGAGTCATCAGGCCACGGAGCGACAGCGCTGGTCGGGAAAACGTCGCGGCGTCGCGGACGGTGACTATTACGGCTTACGACAATGGCGGGCCGGCGACAGCAGTCGCTGGATTCATTGGCGCACTTCCGCCAAGATCGGCGGACTTGCCGTGCTGCAATTCGAGCAGCGTCCACAGCAGGATCTCGATTTGCTACTCGATCTCTGGCTTCCTGAAAAACCGGATAGCTCGCACTTGGTTGCCTTGGAGCGGGCGATCGAGTTTGCCACGACGGCGATCGCAGACCTGGGCCGTCGCGGAATCGGAAAACTGCACGTAACCATTGCGGGAGTCGACCAACAGGTTTTCGAACGGGCAGCCACGCAATGGTTTGCCGGCGAAATCCTTGAGTATCTGGCTGAGGTCCAAGGGGGACGCGGCATCCATGCAGCGTTGCTTGAAGCACGGACCGCTGCCGCACGTCGCTCGTCACGCATCGTCGTGATCAGCACGCGCTCGCAAAATGCGATTGCGCCGGATCGAGGCCTTTCAGGTTGCGAGTGGATCGATGTCAGCGCACCGCAAGTTTCCGGGTATTTCCAGGGGGCTGACCCATCGTGAGCCCACTTCGTCAATTACAGGTATGCGTTGCGGCCATGGCCGTCTTTGGCTCCCTGTTCCTGGGGTTGGGCAAAGGCGATCCGATCTATCCGCTGGCGATGTTGTTCGTCGCGAGCACTTCCTTCTTCTTCACCGATTGGTTGGGATTCGGCTTGGGCCGTCCTGTCGCCGGCTCCGCGACGCTCGCATTCCTGGTTTACTCGTTTACGAACATCGCCGGGCGCGAAGACCAGAACCGCCTGGAGACCATCACCAATCTGCTGATCTTTCTGCAAGTGATGCTGCTCTATTTGGAGAAGCGCGACAGCATCTACTGGTTGCTCGTGGTGTTGAGCCTGCTTGAGGTGGTGGTCGCAGCGGCGATGAACATCGGCGTCGAGTTCGGGATCATGCTCGTGCTGTTCTTGATGCTGACGTTCTACACCCTCACGCTGTTCTATGTTGTGCGGGAAACCCGCCCCGCCACTGCTGCGGGCCGCTCAGCAAAGAAACCACCGGCCACGGGCGAACCGCTTCCCGCGGCCTGGACCAGCCCGCCCGAGATTTCGGTCGCGCCGCTGACCATCCCGCTGCTGAATCGGGTTTTTCTGGGACAGATCGCCGTGTTTTGCGGCGTCATTGTCGCTTTTTCTGTGTTCGCCTTTTACACCATGCGACGCGTGCCGACACTCGGCTGGAACCAAACCCGCGGGGCTCGACAGTCGCTCGTCGGTTTCGCCCCGACCGTTTCCCTGGACGAAATGGGGCAGGTGCTGCAAAGCAACGATGTCGCTATGCGAGTCGCGTTCGAAGATGCAAGGACCGGCGCACCGTATCTGCTGAATGAGGAACCGTACTTCCGCGGACTGGTGTTGTCCCGCTACGGACAACGCGACATCTCGGGCACGTGGCTGCCCAACGAAACCCATAGCCTGATGCGCGTGCCGTCGAGCACCTCGATCAGCAACGTGGTGATTCAAGAGATCTGGCTCGCACCCACGGCCGATAACACGCTCTTTTCCCTGTTCCCGGTCGCCTCCGTCGCTGACACGCCCCAAGGATTATTTCTCGACCCGCACAATGGACGCCTGATGCGGTTGTCGCGCGACTCCTCCGCGCCTGGCCAGCCGTATCACTATCGAATCGGAACCACCGGACTCCGTGCCGGACGTTCCCTGCCGATCGTCCCGGGTCCGCGCCCCACGGACGACATCCGCGCCCAGCAATATCAGGAACGATTTCCGCATCTGAGCCAACTTGCCGAGCAGATTATCCGCGACGGCCGCATTGAAGGTTGGGACTGGTATCGACAAGCCAAGCTGCTCGAGTCGCACTTCCTCGCACCGGGCCAGTACAAGTACACGCTCGACTTC
This sequence comes from Planctomycetota bacterium, assembly GCA_046045565.1. Classification (GTDB taxonomy): domain Bacteria; phylum Planctomycetota; class Planctomycetia; order Pirellulales; family Pirellulaceae; genus VGZA01. Next base: position 5,282 of record JBJOLO010000134.1, read on the forward strand.
CGCTTTGAACGCGATGAGACGATCGATCCGATCGAAGACTTTATTGCCAATCATAAACAAGGTCATTGCGAATACTTCGCCAGCGCTTTGGCGCTGATGCTACGATCTCTCGGCATCCCCTCGCGACTGGTCGTCGGCTACCACGGCGGCGAATACAACCCGCTTGGCCATTACTTTCAGGTGCGACAGTCGGATGCCCATGCATGGGTCGAAGCGTACATGCGGCCACAGGACTTGGTCGCGATGGGGATCGATAACCCTTCCGAGTACCCGACAGGTGGATGGCTGCGGCTGGACCCCACACCCAGCACGTCCGCCATGATCGTTCAGGATGACCAAGAAACGTTTTTAGACTCGATTTCGAGCATGTTCGACTACGCGCAGTTCCTTTGGAACGATTACGTGCTGGGCTTTCACACGCAACCGCCTCGACGCGCCACCAGCGATCCCACATCCGACGACCTCATCGATTTCATGCTGCCCCCGATGAACTATGACGCCATCGTCAGTTCGCTCAAGCAATCGTGGCGAGCATCCGATCAGTCGCTAATGGCGCTGCTGTGGCGAGTCCTGGTGTTGTTGCTTGTCATTGCGGTGCTCGGGTGGCTTGCCTATCGGGTCTTCGCAGCTTGGTGTCTTCGGAACCCGGCGGCGGCACAAGCTCTGCGAAAATGGTTCCAGCGATTTTCCTGGCAGTCGCGCGTTTCGCGGCGGGGAACGGTCGAGTTTTACGAGCGATTCGAATCGCTCTTGGCAAAGTGCGGCCATCGCCGTGGCGAATCGCAAACGCCTTGGGAGTTTTTCGAACGGATCCGCGACTCGTTCGCCTCGCGCGCTCCGCAGCTTATCGAGCCCTGCCGGCAGGTCGTACAGGCCTTCTATCAGGTCCGGTTCGGTCAGACGGCCTTGAACACAGACCAAAGTCAGGCGATAGAACGACATCTCGCTGAACTCCGCACGTTGCTGGAAAGTTCGACCCATCCAACCGCCCGAGAGACGGCATGAGAATCGGACTTGTTGGCGATCACGGATGCGGGAAGAGCACGCTTTTTTCCTGGCTCGCAGGAATCGATCGTACCGGTCAACCGGCAGACCTCTCCAACCCCTGCATCGTGCCGGTGCTGGATGCGAAACGGCTCACTTCCAATCCCATTTGCTGCAGCATGGCGACATACAAGTTGGCAAGCGGATAGTTTTCACGCTGGTTGAATGCCAGATGCTGACCGTGCCGGAAGCCCCCGCCGGCGAGGAGGATCGGCAGGTTTCGATTGTCGTGGCCGCCGCTGTGCATATGCGAGCCGAGCAGCACCATCGTTTTCTCCAGCAGGTTCGACTCCCCTTCGCCGGCTGCCTTGATTCGTGCAAGAAAATCTCCGAAAGCACGGACATGAGCTGCTTCGACCATGCTGAGCTGCTTGAGCTTTTCAGGATCCTGTCCGTGATGAGACAGGTCGTGATAGTTCATGGTAACGCCCGGCAACGAAGCGACGGCGTTGGAATCACCCACACCGTAGGTAATGACTCGTGTGGAGTCGGTCAACAGCGCCAGGTACATAAGATCGTAGAACTGACGCGCACGGGCAATGATCTCATTCGGGTCGCGGAGTTCAGTCAGCGGCTCGGCATCAACGTGCGGCTTGGGACGATGGTGCCATTGTTCGGCCTTGAGCAACCTCTGTTCGGCTTCGCGGACCGACGTGAAGTACTGATCGAGTTTCCCCTGATCCGGCCTGCTGACCCGCTTTTGCATTCGTTTTGCACCGTCGAGAACCGCATCCAGCACACTCTGCCCTTCCCGCAGGCGGGCGATCTGCATCTGTTTCTCATGCGGATCTCCCTCAACAAACAGTGTTTGAAACAGTCGTGCCGGGTAGGGATGCGCGGGAACCGGCACCCCGTTGTCGGAAACGGAGATCCCGCCGCTTCCCAATGCCAGGTAGGCATGCCGGGTCTCCAGTCCCACCGCCTTGGCTGCCAATTGATCCATGGAGATCGTATTGGAGAAATTCATCGCCCCGGGATGCGGCGCTCCGGTAAGCCACGACTTCGATGCCGCGTGACCGCCATCCACTTCCGGATGCGATGTCCCCGAAATGACCGTGAAGTCATTGCGCAAGTCACTCAGCGGCTTCAGATAGGGCGTCAATTCGTAATCGCGACCGGGCTGCGTGGGCATCAGGTTCGGCGGATGAAACGACAACTCGAAGTTGATGGCCACCATCCGTCGCGGACCGGAAGCCGTGGGGGCACCGACGGCGCGCGCGGATCGCATGCACTCCAACAGCGGCAGTGCAATCGACACGCCGGCGCCCCGCAGCAAGGTCCGCCGTGAAAGCACTCGACCATTCGTCACATTGAGCATCTCGGCACGCTTGATTGTTTAGGTTCGATGGTGTACTACGGCTTTCGAAACGTCGCACTGAGCACGACTTCGCGAGTAATCGATCGCAGACCGTAATCGTCCTTTCGGACGGCAGCGACGATCCGGTCTACTTCAGTTCGGTCCGAAAAACTCAGCGGCCGACCCAGCGAATACGAAAGCAGAAGCCGCGTCAGTGCATGGGCCATGGCGGTTTCGTCTTCGAGCAGCAGTCGCTTGTATTCTCGAATGCCCGCGAACGGTCGGCCATCCGGCATTGTGCCGGACATGTCGACGACCTGTCCCCGCTGATACCGGACGTGATGCTTCGGGGACTCGGGGTGCAGCGGTTTGTCGACATGCTTTCCGCCTTGGGCAACCCGATACCACTCGCGCTCTCCCCCAATGACGTCGAAGCACTCGAGTGCGAAGCCAGGAGGATCGATCGTGCGATGGCAGCGATTGCAGCTCGCATCGCTGCGATGCCTTTCCAACTGCTCTCGAATGGTCGTGGCGCCCCGGATATCCGGCTCGATGGCCGCCACCGAAGACGGAGGCGGTGAGGGGGGGGTTCCAAACAGGTTTTTCAGGATCCAACTGCCTCGCAATACGGGGGAAGTGCGCGTTCCATCTGCCGAGACTTTGAGGACGCTGGCCTGCGTCAGCACGCCGCCACGCAATGAATCCGCGGGGAGCTTCACGCGCTGCATCGCGAGTCCGCTTACTCCCTCGATGCCGTAAAACTCGGCCAGCGGACGATTCAGCATCAAGAAGTCGGAATCGAGAAACGTCTGCACGCTGTGATTGCCATCAAGGATTTCCCGGTAGAAGGCCTGCGTTTCGGCCAACATCGATTGCCGCAGCAATTGGTTGTACTCCGGATACAACTGCTCGTTGGGAACCGTGAAATCGATTTCCTGCAAGCGAAGCCACTGGTTGGTAAAGCTTATCACGAACCGCTGTGACCTCGCGTCGTGAAGCAATCGTTCGATTTGTTTCGTTAGCACTTCCGGCAGGTGCAACTCGTTTCGCTCGGCCAATAAAAACAGTTCCTCATCCGGTAGCGAACGCCACAGGAAGTACGAAAGCCGCGAGGCAAGCGCGAAGTCATCGATAACCGTAGACTTGGTTTCGCGCTCCTCGCCAACGCTGTCCCCGTCCCCAACGGAAATCACGGGCTCTTCGAGAAACAGAAACTCGGGAGCACACAGGATCCCTTTGAGTGCCCGTCGAAGCGCGACTTCGAATGATCCGCCGTCTTCGAGCAACTTCCGCGCAAGTTCGACGTACGGCGCGAGTGATTCGGGCGAACAAGTGCGACGAAAGGCGAGAGGCACAATCCTCGCCAGGATTTGCTGCACATCAGCGATCGTTCCCTGCTTGGGATCGACACTCCCCAGAAGCTTGACCCGACTCGGGCGGGGCCATGCTTCCAAAGGCCCCTCAATGGTAATGTTCCCCAGCCACAATCCCGCGCCGCGATATTCATCGGCCTTCACACTCCACCACGGAAACCCGCCCATCAACCGGAAGGCAAACGTGTCGGAACTCTCGACCGCGCGATCGATGACTTCGATCGTTGTTACTTGATCCGGGGGCACTTCGAAAAAACCGGCGGAATGCGATGGAATCCGCCCTGTCACCCCGCCCTCGACCTGCATGATGACCGGTCGCTTCGTCTGAAGCGCCTTGGCTTCGATCGTCAGTCGGTACGCGGCCGGTCCCCGTACCGCGAATCCGTACATCGGCAGACTCTTCGCCCCGCTGAAAAGCACCACCCCGTCCTCGTCAACACGATCAGAGGTGTCCTTGGAGCGGAGGTCACGGAAGTTCAGCGTCTGATGGATACGCGTTGGAGGCTGCGGAGGACCGAAGACTTCGTCGAGCACCAAATCGGCCGCCTCGAGATACATCGCCATCTGCTCTGGCGACAAGGACAGACCTGCTCCCGAGGTGTCAAATCCCTGCCCGACGGCATCGTCCGGCAGCGACATTCGAAGATCAACCACGATACCGAAAAGGTCGCTGACAGTGTTGATGTACTCATCCCGGTTCAATCGCCTCAACACGACCTCGCGTGCAGCCAAGTCGGCTCGCGTCAACTCTTTTCCTAAGGCGGCGAGAAACGATCGCTTCGCCGACTCGGGCACAACGGGCACTTTCTTTGGAGGCATTTCTCCCGAGGCCACTCGATCGTACAACTCAACCCAGCGACTTCGAATTTCCGCGTCCGTCAGATCATCCGAACACGTTGCGAGATTGAGTCCGCCTTCGGGACGATCTCCGGCGTGACATTCGACGCAATGCTGCTGCAAAAACGGATCGGCAAAGACACGAATCGATGGATCCGCCCCCGCCGCCACCGTGCCGAGCGTAAACGCAAGGACCATTGTCATGGCCATTCCCATGACCATGAACAGCAGCCTCGCACGCAGAAATCGCGACGCGGATGACGTACTGTAGCAGCCTACGACTGGCATTAACGGTCCTCAGCAGTTTTTTTCCCCGTTACGGTCTCCTGGTAAAAGAGCTGCTTCCATTTGCCGCCCCGTCGCACATAGAGAGCCGAAGAATTCACAGCCGAGAACCGCTCCTCCACTCCCTTGTGCACGGCTTCGTAGGACGCCGGGTACAGGATGATGGCCGCGTCTTCGCTGATGCGCACCAAGGTTGTCTTCCCCATCGTGTACTTCTTGACATGCAGCTCGTCCAGGTTCTTGATTATCTGCTCGCGGCCGATGATCGACCCATCGGCCAGCACGCCAGTCGTCTCGTCAGCCAGAAACGCCTCGAAGAACTTCGTGTCGTCCTTCATCGTCGCCTCCCAGCTCTGCTTTTCCAGAGCGGTCAATTCGTTCAGCAGTTGCGCGTCGCCTGTCGAATCCTCCGCGACGGCCGTTTCCTGGTATTGCAGTTCCTGCCATTTTCCGTCGTTCTTGACCCAGACCGCGGCGACGATGCAGTTCGACGGCAGCGGCTTGCCTCGGAAAGTGCCCTTCACCTTGAGGGTATACGTCAGCAGGACGCAGGCATCGCTGACGGTGTTGGCCGACATCGGGCCCGCGGAATACTTGTCGTACTTCAGATCCGACAGGGTGCGCAATTGCTCCTCCAATTGCTGCTTCCCCGCGAAAGGCGTGATCGCCAGGTGATTCGGTGCCATCAGGGAGCGGACTTTGGGCACATCTCCTTTCGTGAAGGCTTCATTTAACGCCTCAATCGCCGCCTCAACCTCCTTGGCCGGTTCCGCGGCATCTGCAGCCGCGGCGACGAACATCAGCAACAGTGCGATCAGGTAACGCATGAGGGGCTCCCATCGAAAAAGAGTCAACGTTCGATCCGCATTTCGTCTCGCGAACCGGCCACTTTCAACGACCAACGCGATCTTGAATCGGGACAGAAAACGCACGCGAGGCATTTTCACACAGCCAGAAGTCTACGATTTGTTGCGTCCGGTTTACAACCACGCATTCGGTTGCTTCATGCCGACGGGATGGGTGGCGCCTTTTTAGTTGACATCAAACCAAGCATGAATTCACCAACATAAACCGTGAATGTTCGGCTGAGTGAGGCGTTATCACTGATGGTCGACAAATCATTGTCTGGACCAGCATCGTCGACGGTTACGGAAATCGTTGCTTGTCCGTTTCGATCACCCGCAGACGCAAGCGACAGCGTGCCCAGGTCACTGCGCGAGCCGGACCGGGAAAGCTACGCGGTCTGCCGAGTCTCCCATCAATACAAGACACACACATTTTGGCCGCCCGACGATCCGGCCCAGTCAAAAACGTGTGTGTCTTGGAATTGAACCGCCCGTGGCGCAGCCAGCAGACACCCACCCGGACCCGGAATGCTACGCGGTCTGGTGAGTCTCCCATCAATACAAGACACACACATTTTGGCCGCCCGACGATCCGGTCCATCAAAAACGTGTGTGTCTTGGAATTGAACCGCCCGTGGCGCAGCCAGCAGACACCCACTCGGACCCGGAAAGCTACGCGGTCTGGCGAGTCTCCCATCAATACAAGACACACACATTTTGGCCGCCCGACGATCCGGCCTGGTCAAAAACGTGTGTGTCTTGGAATGGCCGCTGTCGGTTGGCGACGATGGTGAGGGCGGACTGTCGTGCTAACGATCTCCGGCGACGACACCGATCCGGTCGGCCGTTTTTGCATCGGCTTCGCGAATCCATTGCCCGATCAGTTTGACTGCTTCCGTGTCGATCAGGTTCGATGCGATATGGGGCATTCTGCCCAGCCCCAGTCGACTCATCCTTGCGTGCACCAGCGACTTCTCCGGGTGCCCGGCCTCGAGGATTTTGGCGTCGGCAATTTGCAGATTGCCTTGACCGGGTCGCGTGCCGAGCGCGCCGGTTTCTTTCAGTGGCAGCGATGCGAGCAAAATAAAGTCGGCGTTTCCGCCACCCCATTTGCGATGGCAGTGCCCGCAGTTGGAATGCAGATACGACCTGGCACGCAGATTCAGATCTTGCGATTCGTCGCGATAATCGACGACGCGAGGCAACTGCTCCGGCCGCTTCGGCAGCGGCTCGGCAAAGAGACCGATATGCTCGAATGTCGCTAATTGATTCGCGACGACGCCGTCGTAATCATGGTCGCGATTGAGTTGCAAGGTATTCACGCCCAGCGAATACTTGGCCGCCATATTGTGGCACAAGGTGCACTCGGCCCGGCTTGGAAAATGCCAGGTCTGCTCGCGCGTTCCGCCTGCTTCGCGAATGGTGTAGGTGCGATCGAGCCCTTCCGGACCCAGCAGTTCCGCGTCAGTCTGGTCTTCGTTCCAGACATAGGTATAGCCTCGCCAATACTGATCGCCGTACTCTTCGGTGCCGGGCATTTTCTTGTGGTGCATGATGCGCGTTTCTAAACGCCGCGAACTCTTCGCGTTGCCCGGCTCCGTCTCCAAATAGAAGGTCTTCACCGTCACTGAATCGTGCGGCAATCGCCAACCCGGTTCCGCACCCGGAGCGCCGTTTGGGTAGAGCACCGTGTCGAATTCGATTTTGGCATCGCCCGGAATCGCGAGGTAGCGATCTTTCTTCGCACCATCGGACCAGAGTTCGGAGTTGACCGAGTACGGAATCACTCCCGGTGCCGGGACAAGATCTTTCGTGGAAGTGAACAATCCCGTTTCACTCAATTTGCGCGGAAAGTCCTCGGGGTTGTCGTCGGATTTGGGCGCGGGGACCAACCAATGAATGCCGCCGCCGGCGAAATCGACCAGATAGACTTCGCCCTCTGCGTCCTGCGCGAAGGAGACGACGCGGAGCTGCGTGTCTTCCAATTCCCGATGATCGGTTACGCGCTGCCCGTCGTAACGCAGGCTCCAAATCCGGCCGGTGTCGTAGTCGCCGTAGATATAGGCACCGCGAAGTTCCGACAAACGCGAAGACTCATACACGTACCCGCCCGTGATCGATCGGAAATCCGCATGGGTATGCTCGATCAAGGGAGCCAGGATTGCGGTCGGACCTCGTTTTCGCTCGGGGCGAAACGGATGCGCACCTTCCTGGACGCTCCAGCCGTAGTTGCCGCCCTTTTGCACGACGTAGATCATCTCCCAAAGGTCCTGTCCGACTTCGCCGGCCCACAGACGACCTTGGCGATCAAAACTGAATTTCCACACCTGCCGGTGACCGTAGGAATAGATTTCGGGCCGAGCCGTCGATTGCGTGGCGAACGGATTGTCGGCGGGAATCGCATACGCGCGGCCTTGCGCGCGACGATCGACGTCGATGCGCAAAATTTTGCCTCGCACATCGGCGACATCCTGGCCGGTTTCGTATTGATCGGCGATCCCGCTCCCATCACCCGTCGCGATGTAGAGGCAGCCGTCCGGCCCGAACTGCAGGCAACCGCCGTTGTGACCTCCTGCCGGCCATTCAAAGATCACCTCTTCGCTCGCCATCGCCCCTTCCAACGATTCGCCTCGCGGATCCTTCACGGTGAATCGCGAGATGCGACTACCCCGTGGTTCGCCTTCACCACCCACCATCGACATGACAAAAAAGTATCCGTTGTCGCGGAACTTCGGATGGATCGCCAAACCGTAAACGGTCCTGCCAAGATCGATTATCAATTCGCGGTCAGCAGCATCGCGACGATTCTCAAACGCATAAATCCTGCCCGGCCGTTCAGCGATGGCGAATTTTGACATGCCCGGAATGGCGGTCATCGCCAACGGTTCGTTGAACTTTAATTTCGGGAATGCATTGCGGGTCTGATAAGGCGGAGCAGGATCGGGAGACCCATGAATCCGCGATGTCGTCCAGGGCACACGCTTCTCCAACCCGTGCTCGCCGCGCTTGGCACTCGCCTTCTCGCCAGCCAAACCCGGCGTCGTGATTTGTCCGCAAAGCGCCGCAAGCACAACCATCCACCAACCTCGGCGGCTCCAGCGGTTCCAGCGCAAGCTTCGTTTGCTGTCCCCGCGCGGATGAACGTCCGCTGCGATGGGAAACGATTGGGGAGAAATTTGCCGAACAGCCGAATCGTCCTCAGCGGCAATCTTCACGAGCGGCATGATCACGAGCAGCATGACAGGGTCCTTGGAGTAGAGCCTGGGGCAGCAATGGGTTCCGACGGGCACCCGAATATATCCGACACCATCGCGGTCGCAAACGTTTTCGAGTCAGGAACTGCACCGCTGTAACGACGAGCGACTTCCTATCGACTGGAATTCCCGCGACTTGGCGACACGCCCGTTGCCTTGAGTCGGCAATGGGAGTCGCTGACATCCCAAGAATTGGCCACAATGAGGCTCCTGCATTTCAGCGTTCGGGCATAAAGGAACCTCCCATGATTTGTCGGCTTTCACGGCGATGCTTGCTCTTGCTTTCTCTTGTCGGTCTCAGCGTAGCCTCCCGTGAAGCGATGGCGGCACCGCCGCTTTGGGAGTTCTCGGAAAAGCCGCTGAAGATTGTTTGCCTTGGCGACAGCGTGACGGGTGTCTACTACCACACGGGCGGCCGACGAGCCTATCCCGAGATGCTGGAAGTGGCATTAAAAAAACTGCATCCCGACACGCCTATCAAAGTGATCAATGCCGGAATCAGCGGCCATACCGCCGACATGGGCCTGGAGCGACTCGAGCGTGACGTCTTGGTACACCGTCCCGATCTCGTGACGGTCTCGTTCGGGCTGAACGATGTCGCCGGTCGCACACCGGAAGCGTACCGCAGCAACCTGGAAAAAATCGTGGCCAAGTGCCGCGAACAAAATTGTCGCGTTGTGCTCTGTACACCGAACGCCGTAATCGAGACCGGCGGCCGACCGCGCAAACGAATCGAAGAGTATTGTCGGATCCTTCGCGAGGTCGCCAAGCAAAGCGGTGCGACTGTCTGTGATCAATATCAGGCGGGCGAGGCTTTCCGCGTTCAAGATCCCTGGGCATGGCGCCTCACGCTCAGCGACGAAATCCATCCGAACCTGGATGGTCACATACGGATGGCCGAAGAATTAGCCAACGTTATTGCGGGTCGCAAGGTTTCGCTGCAAGACACCCCGCCCTCGGATCAATCACTCCGCAAAACAAAATCGCTGATCGATGCCGGTAAGCCGATCCGAGTCCTCGCCATGTCCTCATGCCGCGAGCTTGTCGAGGCAGCGCTCAAAGCGCTGGCCCCCTCGACTGCCTTGGAAGTCATCGACTGGCCTGTCGAGGGCAAGTCCTTGGGCGAGCTGGAACGCTACGCTCAAGAAAACGTCCGGAAAATGAAAGTCGATTTGGTGGTGCTGGCGGTGCCTTGCTCCGCGTATCGCGGAGCGGGTCGCGAGATCGACGACGAAACGTTCGTGCGTTCCTACAGCTGGGTTATGAACTGGTCGCTCAGTTTTGGCTCGCAAGAATGGGATTGCATCGTCGTGCATCCCTCGGTGCTGGAACCCGGCAAGGAAGCGAACAAGGAACCTGATAAAGAACCTGAGCAGCGCGATCGGCTGGTGCGTCAGTTAGTGCGGGCTCAGGATTTGACCTTGGTGGATCGCCCCGTCAACGAGCGTAACGCCGACACGCATCTCGATGCGGCGTCGCTGCTCAAAGCGTGGTTCACCCGTGAGCTGCGTGCAGCGAAGTGATGGGCGTTGATTACGAGTAATTGGGCGTCGGCGGACGATAGTCGTCGACGCGAATGGTCTTGAACCAGTCGATGGTTTTTTGCAATCCCTCGCGAAGTGGAACTTTAGGTTCCCATTTCAAGTGGGTCTTTGCGAGCGTGATATCGGGTTGTCGTCGCGTCGGATCATCTTGCGGCAGCGGGTGGTAAACGATCTTCGATTTTGCACCCGTCAATTCGATAACCAGTTCCGCGAGTTCCTTCACGGTGAACTCGCCCGGATTCCCGATGTTGACGGGACCGATGAAGTCGTCGCTGCCTTCCATGAGGCGAATGATTCCTTCGACGAGATCATCGCGGTAGCAAAACGAGCGCGTTTGCGAACCATCTCCGAAGATGGTGATGTCCTGTCCGGTGAGTGCCTGACGGATGAAGTTGGATACCACGCGACCATCGAACGGATGCATGCGAGGTCCGTAAGTGTTGAAGATCCGCACGATGCGAATGTTGACGCGGTTCATGCGGTGGTAATCCATGAACAGCGTTTCTGCGGCCCGCTTCCCTTCGTCGTAACATGCACGCGGTCCGAGCGGGTTCACGCTGCCTCGATACGATTCCGGTTGCGGATGCACTTCGGGATCGCCATAGACTTCGCTGGTCGATGCCTGCAACACTTTCGCGCGGCAGCGTTTGGCCATGCCCAGCACATTGATTGCGCCCATGACGGAGGTCTTGATCGTCTTGATGGGGTTGTATTGATAGTGGCCGGGCGCGGCGGGGCAAGCCATGTTGTAGATCTGATCGACCTCGAGCCAGATCGGCTGGGTGACATCGTGACGCACGAGTTCGAAATTCGGCTTGCCAAGGAGGTGCGCGACATTCGACTTCTGGCTGGTGAAGAAATTATCGAGGCAAATGACGTCGTGTCCCGCTGCGACCAGTCGCTCGCAGATGTGAGACCCTAGAAATCCGGCACCGCCCGTTACCAAGATGCGTTTAATTTGCGACACGCAAAATCCCCTTTGCGAACTTTCTAGCCGGAATCCCGTCCGTTGTCGTGATCGATTCATCGTCTAGCTTTATCTATCGGCTTCCTGCAAGCTTACCTTATCGCTTTTGAAGAAGATGTCCAAGTGAAGTAAGGTCCGACACCGTAACGGGTTGACTTCGATTGACTGCCCCGAATCGGCCTGTCTAGAATGGGGAAACCATCAACGAATGCCGATCTTCTTGGAAGCGTAATCGCGTGATTCGAACCGTTCGTTGATCACGTATTGGTTGCTCAAGTCACGAGGAGGCTGTCCTATGTTGCGAATCGACGCGGGAAGCACGCGGTCTTATTGCGACGGGCTTCATCGACGCAGCTTTTTGCAGATCGGCGTCGCCGGCATGGGTACGGCGGGTTTGGGCACCATCCTGGCCGCCAAAGAAGCTTCTGCGGCACTCGGCCAACCCCGCAAGGATACGTCGGTGATCCTTCTTTGGCTGGACGGCGGTCCGGGCCATATGGACATGTACGATATGAAGCCGGAGGCACCGGTCGAGTATCGCGGAATCTGGCGGCCGATTCCCACTGTGGTGCCTGGCATGGAGGTCACTGAACTGTTTCCGCTGCAGGCGAAGGTCGCCGACCGGTTCTCGGTTGTGCGTTCGCTGTACCACAACAACGGCGATCACTTCACCGGAGGTCACTGGATGCTGACCGGTCGCGGTGCGGGGGTGAGCGGCGCCGCCACGGCGGGCAAGTATCCGTTCTTCGGATCGATTGCCACCAAGTTGTCCGGACCTCGCGCGGCTGGTATGCCAGCCAACGTAGCGATTCCGTATGCGATGAGCATCGGTCTGCGGCCGGGTTACTTTGGCGGGAACTACCTCGGTCCGCAAGACGATCCGTTCCAAACCGACGGCGACCCCAACAGCCCGAATTTCTCCGTCCAAAACATTTCGCTCACCAGTAATCTCACCGTCGAGCGGCTCGAGAGCCGCCGTGCCATCCTCTCGCAATTCGATGCGACTCGTCGCGCCTTTGATCGCTCCAAGACGGTCGAGGCCATGAATCGATTCGACCAGATGGCCTATGACTTAGTGACAGGCGAGCGAGCTCGCAACGCGTTTGACCTGAGCAGTGAGAAGCCGGAGCTTCGCGATCGCTATGGCCGCCACACCTGGGGTCAAAGCACGCTGCTGGCGAGACGGCTGGTCGAGGCAGGAACGACCTTTGTCACGTGCCACTTCGGCGGCTGGGATCACCACTGGGATCTACAGGCCGGCATGGAGAACTACCTGCCGAAAGTGGATCAAGCGGTGAGCGCACTGTTCACGGATCTCACGGAGCGCGGTTTGTACGACCGCGTGCTCGTGGTGCTTTGTGGCGAGTTCAGCCGTACGCCGCGTATGAACGACGGCGGAAATGGCGGACCGCCGTTGAGCAAAGGAACACCGGGTCGCGATCACTGGGGGAATTCGATGTTCTGCTTGCTCGGTGGCGGCGGCGTGAAAGGCGGCCAGCTTGTCGGTTCCACCAACCGACTTGGTGAAGCACCCCAAGATCGCCCCCTGCGTCCTGGCGATATCCACCACACGATCTATCACGTGCTGGGCGTCGACCCCAAGGCTCATTTCCTCGACTTGGCCGGTCGCCCGGTACCCGCCATCGACCACGGCGAAGTGATTCAAGAATTGTTCTAAGTGACACCACAGCGATGGAAACGGCATCCCAACCGGACCGTTGATCCATCTTCGTCGTACGTGCATCTTCCGCGCACAACGAACGCGCTAACCGAGCTCTACCGGGATTGCGTGCCTTTGCGGCTTGCGAGGTAACCTCCCAGCCACCCCATGGGAATGTAGGCGAATAGCAAGTCGCAGACGTTAAACCAGACGGGGCCGCCGATCATGCTCATCGCCGCGATTCCGCCGGCAAGGAATAAAACGCCGATGACGATCGCACACCGCATCGGTCGGCTGGCGGCCAACTTCGCCGCGACCAATGCGCCGACAAGCGTCCCCAGCGCGTGTCCAAGAAACGGAAACAGGAAGTTTGCCGGCGTAAAGCGTTCCATCGTCTCGCGAAGCCGCTCCATACTCGACACATCTGCGCCCTCGGGAAGCGGCACGACGAACGGCCCGATGTTGACCAGCACCATATTCACGACGCTGCCGGCTGCAAATCCGAGCAAAACCGTCAACACATTTCTCACAAGCGGTTTCATGATCTTCACCGATGACAGCCGAAAGAACTCGTGAAATAACGCCATTCAGGATGACGACCAATCGTTCCATCACTCTGACTCTGCAATGATCTACTGAGCATTGTACTTGTGGCCATGATGTTGTTCCGATGGCAGTATTTCAATGGCGGTGCTTCCAAGTCCTTTCTTCCATGGCCTTGCCGAAAACGACTTCGTGCCGGATGATGACCGTTCGGCCGGCATTCCAACGACTCCTTCCTGCACGCTAATCCGAATTGCAGAACATTCGATGACACACGCATGGCATGACGTAATCCCGGGAGTGAAACTGCCGCAGGAATTCACTGCAGTCGTTGAAATCCCCACCGGATCCAGCGTCAAGTATGAACTCGACAAGAGCACCGGTTTGTTGCGACTTGATCGGATTCTGTTCTCCGCTGTCTACTATCCGGCCAACTATGGCTTCATCCCGCAAACGCTAGCCGAGGATGGAGATCCGCTGGACGTGCTGGTGCTGTGCCAGGAACCGCTCGCGCCGCTGACTCTGGTCGATGCACGCGTCATCGGATTAATGACCATGGTCGACAGCGGCAAACTCGACCACAAACTGCTGGCTGCGGCCATCCACGACCCTGAATACAACGGCTTTACGGAGGCGGACCAGTTACCGCCGCATCGGCTGCACATGCTGCGTCGGTTTTTCCAGGACTACAAGACACTCGAAGGAAAGACCGTGGAAGTCGAACAGTTTCAAAGCGCCTCGCAAGCGTGGCCCATTATTGAAAGCGCCCTGGAACGCTACTCGGCCGAACGACGACGAGGCTTTCTGGGGCGTCATTAACAGTCCTGCCGGTTGCAACCCGAATTGCGAAGCCGCTCGTTTTGAGCCAAACTGATAGCCGATTCCGAAAGAAGTTCGCGGCCATTTCTGGAGAAGACAACCAATGACCATCCTTGCCCATATCACGGGTTACGAAACCTCAACGCTTGTAGCGGTTTTTGCGCTCGGCATCGCCGTCGGCGTTGTCGGCGGACAACTGGTCCGCCTGTTTTTTCCGATGCGATCGCGATAGCGGAACTTCCTGTCAAGCCGCTTCTGGCATCAGGACGATGACCACTACGACTGTCGCCGTCCTGTCCGTTGAATGGTAGCGATTGGGCAACCCTGGCAAACCAGGCGGTTTCCCTCAAGCGGTCGATCCGATGCGATCGCACGCGTGACAGACGGCACCGGTTTGGAATCGTCCTTTCTCGGGTGCCACCGCATATGTACGAATCGCTGTTCGGCTTCACGCGTCGTCCCTTTCCGTCTGCGCCTCAGGCGGACCGCTACTTCGGAACAACCAATTCGGAACACGTTCGACACACGCTGATTCGTTGTGCCGAACTTGGCCAAGGCCCGGCCCTGTTGATCGGACCCGCCGGCACGGGCAAGTCCCTGATCTGCGATCTGCTGGCAGAGCACTTCCGGCAGCGATATCAGGTGGCCCTGCTGGGCAGCATCCATGCGACGAATCGCCGCGAACTGCTGCAGGCGATCCTGTTTGCCTTGCACCGACCCTACAAGGAATTGTCGGAAGGCGAACTGCAATTGTCACTCATCGAACACCTTCAATCGAGCAAACAAGGCTTGATCTTGATTGTGGACGAAGCCCATTTGCTCGGGCTGAAACTGTTGGAAGAACTTCGCGTTCTGTCCAATCTTGTCGATCAAGGGCAACCGCGCGTGCGACTGATCCTCAGCGGCAACATGAGCCTCGAGGAAAAATTTGCGCATCCCAAGTTGGAGTCGTTTCATCAGCGCGTGGCAGCTCGCTGCTACCTGCAACCGCTCACCTACGCTGAAACCCTGGATTACGTTGCTCAACAAATCCGCGTTGTCGGCGGCGATGCGGATACGATCGTCGACGAATCGGCTCTGCAAGCCATATATCAGGCGTCAGGCGGCGTGCCGCGATTGATCAATCAGGTGTGTGACTACGCGCTGCTCCTCGCATCGCTCGCCGGCAAAACATCGCTTTCGGCTGCGTCCATCGAGGAAGCCTGGTCGGAACTGCAACAGCTCCCGGGTCCATGGCAGACATCCCCTTCGCCTGCCGAAGCTTCGCAAATGGTGATCGAATTCGGATCGCTCGATAACGCCACCAACACGATTCATGGACCAGCGTCCCCGAATCGCAACCACATCGAGTTCACGAATTCGATCGAACTCACCATGGGGTCACACGAATATCACGACCATCAAATCGACGACTGGAGCCACGAACCCTCCACAATTGTGACTCCAACCGAGCACCTTCTGGCCCAGATCGAACAGGGTGTCGCAGACGCATTTGCCGCCGAACATGGCCGGTTGCATACCAATGCCTTGGCCGGACGTCCCGGTATCCACGCACGAGGCACGTCGTTTCCGGAGATCAGCGATCCGCGATATTGCGTGAAGAGCGGTCAGACCTGCGGTGGCGAATGCCACACCGACAATCCCAATGTGGTCGTGGAGATCATTCAGCAACATTCGCACATCACGATCCCCGTTGCAGCCAATCCTTTCGGAGATGACTTTACCGAGGAGATCGTCGTCATTGATCGCTTCGCGGCGCTCGGGAACGCCGTGTTGCGCAACCGACCCCAAGTGACGTGGTCCGAGGGACGGGAATGGGCCGAAGCGCTGACGACGGCGGAAATCCCCTCGCAACCTCGCACGGAATCCACTCCCTTAGCCGCGAACCTGCCCGCACCCTCGGCCATCGATCGCGACTTCCATCCGGCAAACGACCCGGTCTTGCCAGAACCGGTAGCCAGTTCCGCATCGATCGAGACCCTTTCGATTCATTCCGCATCGAGACGGGAAACACCGGCCCGTATCGCAGACGCACCGAAATCGACGACAACCGCGGCCATCGCGAAGAATAAGACGGCATCGAATACGGTCGGGCTTCATACGGCCGCCCAGAATACTGCCACATCCGGTGTCGTCACGACTCCGGCAGCAACGATCGCTTTGAGTCGATCGATCGATTTGGTCCCTGCGAAGACCAAAACGAGAACCGTCGCTCAGACGGCACCGATCGCGGACGCGGTTGCATCGATCGGAGATCTGCTGGCGATCACCGAGGAATCGATCGCCGCTCTGGCAACCCCAGTTCGATTAATTGAGATTTCCACCGACACACCGGATCGCAACATGGTGAATCCGTTCCCGACCGCGTCGACCCAGGTCAACTCCCAGATCGAACCCGGTTTGGAAACGCTCACGCAGTCGATCACCATTTCGGGGATCACCGAGAACCTGGAGCCGCCGGTGCGAAAAGAACCAGCGATCCTGCCGACCGACGACCGCGATCTCTTGGTGATCCATGACGAATCGACCGATACGCTTGACGGGTCACACGGCCCGACCGGTCGCGTTCGTCGCTACGCTTATCGTCAGCTCTTCAGCCGGCTGCGTCGACGTTAAAGCATTCTTGCGTCAAGCTGACCATCGCCAGCTTGATCCGCTTCAGGAAGAATCGCTTCAGGCCGATCGATTTTAGGCGATCGGCCCTACGGTGATCGGTTTAGAATCCTGTCCAATTGGTGATACCCAGGCGCAGGATGATGCCAAGGGCCATCCGGGCCTCGTGCGAATTGATTTTGGATGCGCCATGTTCGCGGTCGGCGAACAGGATAGGCGTTTCACCAAACGTGGCTCCGGCACGTTTCAGGTGCCAAAGGATTTCTTCTTGGAAGGAGTAGCCGCGACTGCGAATGGCGGCGAAGTTGATTTTCTTGAGCATCGCAACACGGTAGCAACGGAACGCGCCGCTGCAATCGCGAGCGCGCAAGCCGAGCATCATCCGCGCATAGAGGTTGACGCCGCGGCTCATGAGCTTTCGCTTGAGCGGCCAGTCTTTGGTTCCGCCGCCCGACACGTAGCGGGACCCGATCATCACATCGACTTCCGGTCCGCCGGGCGGATCCATCCCCGCAATGAGTGCCGGCAGATATCGCGGGTGGTGGCTGAAATCTGCATCCATGTTCAGCACATAGTCAAACTCGTTTTCGATCCCGAATTGCATCCCGGCGATCGTCGCCGTGCCCAGTCCGAGCTTCCCGGCGCGGTGCAGACAGTGGACGCGCGGATCGTGTTGGGCCTGCCGGTCACACCAGTCGCCCGTCCCATCGGGCGAATTGTCGTCGATCACCAATAGGTGGGCGGCGGGAACGATGGCAAGAGCTTCCTGCACCAGCGTGGGAAGATTCTCGATTTCGTTGTAGGTCGCCACGGTAATCAGGGTCCGTGGCGTCTGCGGTGAGTCCATAGCGTTGTTCGCCTCCGAGCGGGCATCCGGCTTTTGTTAATGTATAGCCACTTTTAGGGTTACGAAACGGATCCAGGGTGGAGTCAGGCGAGTTCCGGGGGCCGACCCGGGTCGCCTTCGGGCCCACCTGCCGGCATGCCTGTCTGCACACCTGCCCGGGCGGTCTGAGGCCCTCGGGGCCTTGATTTCGGGGCTCCTGCGAAGACAATGATCGGTTCTGCCGATCGCAAAAATCGGCTTAAAAATCGGCGAACCGCCAAGACGGGGACGATGATGTTCGAGCGCATTGAAGAACTGCAGCGTAAATACACCGATAAGTACGTGGTCGTGGACGAGAGTCGCCCGGAGCTGCGCCGGTTCCGTGGAATGACGGGCATGATCAAGACCATCAACATGAACGGTCGGGCGCTCGTCGAATTCGACGGCAACAACAACATCGGCTGGTACGACATCGAGATCGACTTCCTGAAGATCGTCGATCAACCGGCACCCAAGGCGGAGGCGGGTGAGAAAGCGGGGCGGGGTGCGAAGGCCGAGAAGCCCAAAGCAGAGGCGGCACCGAAGGCGAAAGCCGCGTCGACTGCTGCAGAAGCTCCCGCTGCAGCGAAGCCAGCCGCCAAGCCGGCTGCTGCTGCAGGCGGTGCCAACATGTCGGTCGCGGACATGTTGGCCGCGGCACGCTCCGGCGCGAAAGGCGGCGCGCCCGCCAAGCCGGCTGCCGAGGCAGCAACGCCAGCCAAACCGGCAGCGAAAGCGCCTGCTGGCGAATCAGCCAAGGGCGACCCGAAGAAAATGAGCATCCAGGATATCCTGGCTGCAGCGCGAGGCGGAGGTGCAACGGCCGCTGCTCCCGCTGCGAAGGAATCAAAACCGGCCGCCGAACCGCCCGCTGCGAAGTCGGCACCTGCCGGCAGTGCTCCCGCCAAACTCGATCCAAAGAAAATGTCCGTAGCCGACATGCTGGCCGCGGCCCGCGGACAAGGTGCCGCCGGCGCCAAAACCAGCCCGGCTCCTGCGAAGGCCGAACCAGCCGCGCCCCAAGAGCCCGTTGCAGAAGAGGCACCTGCGGAGGAAGCCGGCACCGAGGCGCCGCCACCAGCAGCTGCACCAAAGAAACTCAGCGCTAGCGAAAAACCAAAATCGGTCGACGATATCGTGGCGTTCTGCCGCAAGACGGACGGCAAATAACGGTATCCGCTAACGCTGTTTCCAGCGCTGCCACTCCAGTCCCGGCCGATCGACCCGGAACTGAACCAATCGCGTGTGGTCGACTTCCGTTACATAAACGGTTCGACCATCGGGACCGCCAAAACAAAGATTGCTCGGCTTCCCGCCCAAGACGTCGATTTCTTTCAAAATCTCGCCCTGCGGTGACAACTTCACGACGGTCCCCTTGCCGTGACGTGTGATGTAGAGATTGCCGTCCACATCGACCCGCATGCCGTCGAACCCGTGAT
>JBJOLO010000196.1:0-6301 GCA_046045565.1 Planctomycetota bacterium
TTCAGCCCTGGCAGGGGCGATCTGGCGAAGCCCCATCCTGTGCGTCGTGCTCAGCCTCGTCTTCTGGTTCAGCTGCTCTTTGCTCGGCTGGATGAAAAGCGGAATGGATCGACTCTACATCGATAAGATCCGGATCAACCGCATCGTTCAGGCCGATCAAACATTGTTCATTGCCAATGAAATCGGAGGACTATATCGCTGGGATAGCGACAAGGGCGATTGGCGTGAAGCCTTTGAGTCTGATCGGCCGGAGGCGGTGCAATTACGGATGACGTTGGGTGCGATGGATGCCGTGCCTCGACAGCTTCGCCCTTTCGGGTTTATCTACGACCGCAATCGGGAAATGCTCGTTGTGGGACAACGCAATTTCATGCAGAAATCGATCTTGCATGTCGGTCGTGAAGAAAACGAATGGCGAGATGAAGAAGGAGTAAGCTTGCCTTTCGGCGCTTTGAATGTCCTCGAAGAACCCGATGGTAAGCTCGTGGCCTTCACCCAGGGGGGGCTCTATCGACTTGTGGGCGATCCGGTCGCAGACGCCAAAGGTCCGAAGTTATTTGGATTTAAAGTCCCGCTCCTTTCACGCGATCCATTTCAGCCGTGCGGGCCCGAGCCCGGTTTGAGCTTGGGAGATCGGGCGATTGCCGCGATCCATGGCAGCGAGGCGAAAATCGCGATCTTCAGTCGCGCGACGATCACGCTCTTAGCGAAGTCTGAAAAAGGGATTTACGAGCGAATTCAGGAAAAGAAACTCGAGATCGATCCTGCCACCGACGCGGTGATCGCGTATGCAGGCAATCGGTTGCTGCTCGGACTGGAGAACGGTGCCCTGCAGTTATTCGATGCCAATACGCTGGAACTCGTGAAGGACTGGAAGTGGGAGCGCGAGACGCCACCGCGTTTTCTTGCTGCGTCGAACAACGGGAACTATTTCTCGGTTGTTTTGCATAACGGCTCGCTTTGGGTCATCGACGCCGAAAAGATTGCAGCACTCCGTCCGAGTATCAGCGAGCAAGGCGGAATTTGCGCGGCAACGTTCGTTGGCGACAACGACTTGCTGGTTGGAAGTCAGTCGAATCGAACGATGCGATACGACGTGTCGACTTGGAAGCGAAAGGAGGCGTATGCCGGAAGCTCGACGATATGGGAGAAAGCCTATTACTACGTCGTTCGCCCCCTGCATGCCGTGTTGCCGAAGCCGGGTGAACTGAGTGACACACTGCAGTTTCTTGTGTCTGGAAAGCGGTTGGTCGCGAAGGATTCGCGGCAGACCGACCTTCAGACGGCTCAGAAACAACTCGATCCGTGGAATCCAGTTTGGAGCGGCGCGGCATTTCTGCTGGTCGTGCTGGGATTAGGGTGTGTGTACATGCAACGAGCCGAATTCTAAAGCGATGGACGATCCGCTCTCCCTTTCCGCAAGTCACGAACAAAACCGTCGCACCTGGGACGAAATGGTGAAGGCGCGACAAGGTTTCACTCGTCCCGCTCGTGATGAGGATTTTGTCGATCCGCTCAAGACCGTCGATGGAATCGGGTGGCTGGGCGGCGATGTTCGCGGCAAGGAACTATTGTGCCTCGCGGCGGGAGGAGGACGGCAGAGCGCACTCTATGCCGCGGCAGGCGCGAAAGTGGTCGTTGTCGATATCAGCCCAGCAATGCTGGAACTGGATCGATTAGTGGGTGCCGAGCGGAACCTGGATATCCAGACGGTTCAGGCGTCGATGGACAATCTGTTCATGTTTGCGGCCGATCGATTTGATATCGTCGTCCAACCGGTTAGTACCTGCTATGTGCCGTCGATCGAAAAAGTCTACCGCGAAGTTGCCCGCATCTTGCGTCCGCACGGCTTGTATATCAGTCAGCATAAGCAGCCAACGAGTTTGCAAGCCGATATTACGAGTCGTACCGGCGGCTATGCTTTGCTGGAGCCATACTATCGAGAAGGACCGTTGCCGCAGGTGGTGGGCAGTCGTCATCGTGAGCCCGGAACGCTCGAATACCTTCATCGCTGGGAAGAATTAATTGGCGGTTTGTGTCGACAAGGTTTCGTCATCGAAGACCTGATCGAACCGTTTCATGCCAATCCGCATGCGGAGCCAAATTCGTTTGGGCATCGAAGTCAATATGTGGCCCCGTACGTGCGCATCAAAGCCCGACGCATGGCAACCCGCAACGCCGGCCTTGTCATTCCGCGGTCATGACGCGAAGCGTTGGTTTGCAATGGCTTCCAGCGGATTTCGGTGTGGCCAGGATGACGGCGTAGCCGATTCCCAGCACCAAACATTCACAAACCGCAGCGCCGATGGAAGAAATTCGACCGCCCGGAATCTGCAGAAGTTCGAGTATTGCGGCCATCATCGCACCGCTGGCCAGATACGCTGTCGCCGACGCAAAAAGACCGCGATCCGTTCTCCATGTCATGTAGGCGATCCACGATGGAACTGCTGCGGCGGCGCACAGTGTGGCGAGTCGTGCGGGGCCAAGAGCGGGCCAGCGAGCATGCTGCAAGGCCCCGAGCGACAAGGCGACAGCCGTGGTCAGGGAGAACAGCTGTGCCAGCGTGGTCTGCCAACGGCCGGAAACCTGCGCGATGCGGTGCACCATCGCGGGCATGGTCATGGTGAGACCTGTTAGCGCGAGAAACCCGAGCCACACCTGGATTCGCTCCCAGGATACGGCGGCTGCCGACCGAGGCTCGAGTCGCATCTCGAGGCATGCTGCGATGACGCTCAAGATGCCGATTGTGGCCAGGGAACCGCATGTGCGAATCACAAGGTTCGCGTTGCCGACGACGCTCCAAATGCAAATGACGGACAGCACGCCGAAGCCGGCGCCGATGGCGATCGACGTGGTGATCGAGCCGACATGCGGTTCCGATCTCGCATTGGCAAGCATCGCTGCATAGAACGCTGCAGTGAATGCGATACCGAGTAGTCCTAAAAGAAACGTTCGAGGTTGCATATACCCTTATTCTGGACTGCCCCCAACGCGACCACAAACGATTTGCCCCATTGGTCGTTGCAAGCTTGGGACGAAGGCTTCAGAATAGGAGACCTGTTCCGTTTATCATGCCCAGTTCCCAGGTTGCGATAGGTATTGCTTGTGTCCCACTCCGCACTGCAAGAGATCGTATGTTGTATGGGTCAACCGGTTGCCGGAAACCCGACCCAGTTCATGATGGAGCGTGCTTTTGCTGCGGCAGGTTTGGATTGGCGATATCTGACGCTGGAAGTGCCTCCTGAGAATCTCGCCGATGCAGTTCGAGGTATGCGGGCGATGGGATTCCGCGGCGGCAATTTCACCATTCCACACAAAGTGGCGGTGATTCCCCACTTGGATCGGCTAAGCCAAGCCGCCGAATTGATGGGGGCGGTGAACTGCGTCTATCGACAAGGCAAGGAACTGGTTGGCGAGAATACCGATGGAAAAGGGTTCGTCCAATCGCTGCGGGACCTCACCGATCCGGCGGGTAAACATGTGGTGATTCTCGGTGCCGGCGGTGCCGCGCGAGCGATCGCCGTCGAACTTGGCCTCAACAAAGTGGCATCGATCACGGTGGCAAATCGAACCCCGGCTCGCGGTGAGGAATTGACCAACCTGCTCCGCGACCGAGTGGGAATTGAAGCGAATTACGCCCCCTGGGCCGGTGATTACACGATCCCCGAGTCTGCACAGATCGTGATTAATGCAACTTCGATTGGTTTAGGTGATGCGGATGCCCGAGTGCCGATCGCGACCGCTTCCTTGTCGCCGTCGATGATCGTGGCCGATGTCATTTTCAATCCGCCGCAAACCGTGCTGCTGCGCGAAGCCGCCGAACGAGGCTGCTCGACCCTGGATGGCCTGGGCATGCTGGTCAATCAAGCCGTGATTGGATTCAAGATCTGGACAAACGTCGAGCCTGATCCACGTGTGATGCGCGAAGCACTCGAGGAATACCTCGAGATCTAATTCGGGACGCCAGATCTATTCACCCCGTCGGCTTTGTGTCCGAGGTGACGTCGGCTTCAAGTTTGCGTAGCGATCGCAGTCGAAGCTCGGTCGGATGCCCGTCTTCAGTGGAGAGTTGGCGCACGAGACGACGTTTGCCGTCGAACCAGAGATTGATGACGCGCGGGTCGGTGATTTTCACGTGGAAACACGATCGCGATTTGCCGGCGAGTTCGATGGTGTCGAGGCGTGGCGGGTCGGCTTTTGCTTTCATGACTTCGCCGGTGTCCGCATCCAACAGCAGAAAAGTGTTTTCCAGTTTCTCGTCCGCGGGTAAATGCCAGAACGTGGTCGTCCATGTCACCGGATCGGCGACTTGCCGGCGGTCGTTGATCGTGATCCATTTCTCGTCTTCAAGAAAACCGGCCGACACTTGAAACTTTTTTCCGTCGTCATCCGAGCTGGATTGCAGGGTCTGCAATTGACCGTTCAACCACTTTTCACGACCGGAGAAGGCGTATTTGTAGTTATAAATCTTATAGAAAGTCATTTTCACATCGGCTTTTGCAGTGATACGAGTTTCACCATCGCCCAGGGTTGAGATCGTGAGTTCGTACGTGCCGGCCGCTTTGTCGTCGATCGAAACGGAATAAACGCGCTGCTCGGTCGACGGCTCCATTGCGGACGCAACAGAAGCCAAAAGGGAGAGAAGACCGAGCAAGTATGCAATGCCGAAGGCACGTGGTTGGACACCGATTTGCGTTCTGTACTTCCGTGATCGCATCGGTTGGACTCCTGGCCATGAAATGATGAATCGGTGGCTCGTGGCTAGACTTCGGTAAGAAACCGAACCATCTCCGAAGGATAATGCGATTCAATTCGTATCTTTTTGTTGGTCATCGGATGTTGAAAAGTCAGAGACTTTGCATGTAACGCGATTCGCCCGTATCGCCAGCGCGGATGACGCGCGGAATCTCCACCGTATCGCGGATCGCCCAGCACCGGATAGCCCGCTTCTGCAAAATGCACGCGGATCTGGTTGCGTCGGCCTGTTTCCAGTCTTGCTTCGATCAGGGTTGCATCGGGAAGCGACTCCAGAACGCGATAATGCGTCACGGCAAGCTGTCCAATCTCCTCGTCGTCAGTCGAAAATCGATTTAAATCTTCATCGGTGGCAAGGTAGCTTCGGAACGTGCCATGGGCTGGCTTCAAGTGGCCGGCGACGATTGCGATATAGCGGCGATCAGGTTTGCGTCCGGCAAATTGATCTCGCAACGCGTCAGCGATCGATTCGGCCTTGCCTAGCACGAGCACTCCCGACACGCCTCGATCGAGGCGGTGCACGACAAACGCCTCGCGGCCTTGATGCGATCGCTGCAGATAACGGCTCACCTCGTGCACCAACGTGTTTCGTTCGTCACGTCGAGTAGGAATCGTCAGCAACTCGGGGGCTTTATCCACTACGATGCAGTCGCGATCCTCAAACAGCACGGTGAATCCGTGATGAGAGCGAGGCCGTGGTCGCGGCGTGTAACGCTGGCGTGTGTCGTACTGGATGCGTACTCGATCGCCCGCTCTCAACCGCAGCCAGCCTTCATCGACCACGGTGCCATTGCGCTCGACGCAGGATTGTTCTAGCATCCCCACAATCTGCGACCGACTGCCGCCAACCAATTCCTGAACCAACCGATCGAGGCGGCCGCCTGCATGGTCGGCATCGACTGTGGTTATGATTTCGCGCTTGAAATCAGCGGAAGCGATCTTCTTAGGCTGAGGCTTGCGACGAGGCATCGACATGGTTGTGGCATGGTCTCTAAGTGTGGGATTCGATGTCAGCTCTTGACCGCAAACGTGACGCGGTCGGCACCATGCCAGCCGTAGCCTGCTGGATTCCAATCGATCGACCCATCGAGCGGTTGTGTGTTTCCCAGCGTATCGACAGCCCGACTGATCAACGTATGCATGCCCGCCGGCAACTGTAAGGGTAATTGCCAATGTTGCCAACCGTAACGCCCGCCACGCTGTAATTCCGCACGACGCCAGGTTACGCCTTCATCCATCGAGACCTCAACCGCGTCAATCAAGGAAGTACCATCGTTCCAAGCAACGCCTCGCGCCGTAACTTTGCCTCCCTCAACCATGGCGTTGGGTGTCGGGCCGAAGATCACGCTCTTGATCCGCATCCGCCAGTTCGGGTCGCTGTTGTGGAAGCCGTAATCAAACGCCGATCCGGGTTTCAGTGGTTCACGAGGAGTTCGGTAACGCTTTACCTGGTGATGGTTGACCGACTCGCGAGCCTCGAGTCGCAGGCGAGTCAACCACTTCACATGCATCGTTCCGTAGTAACCGGGAGTCACCAAGCGCAGGG
>JBJOLO010000274.1:0-3172 GCA_046045565.1 Planctomycetota bacterium
GCCGCGATCCTGCCGAGCACCCCGCCTTTTGCGCTGTGAGTATGAACGACGTCCGGCCTGAATTCCCGCAGGCAACGGCGAATGGCCCGGTAGCTGGCCGCGTCACGCAGCGGATTGATCGCGCGGCGCAACGACGGAATCAGCTTCACCGGGACCCCTCCCCCGCCGCTTTGTGCTAACAAGTCGCCTTCCGGTCCCAGTGCCGGGCCGGTGATCAGCAGCACTTCGTCGCCATGGATCCGAATGAGGTCCTGGCAATTCAGCAGCGTATTTTCCTGGGCGCCCCCGACGATCATCCGCGTGATGATGTGCGCCACTCTCATGGCTGCGGCCCCGACTCCTCGGACTCCGACGAGATCGACACATCGTCGGCAAACTCAACCCGGTCTAAATACAACCCGTGAGGGGGCGCGGCCTGCCCGGCCACCTTGCGATCGCGGGCTGTGAGCACTTCCGCCGGCCACGATTCACCACGACGCCCCCTGCCCACCTCGTACAACGTGCCCACAATGTTCCGCACCATGTTGTACAAGAAACCATCCGCCTCCACCTCAATCATGATTCGTGATGACGTCTCGATCCACCGTCGATTTACATTCAGCTGGAAGATGGTGCGAATGGAATCGAGTCGCGCCGAGCCCGTGGATTCGAAGCTGGTAAAGTCGTGCTCGCCGACCAGGCCCTGTGCCGCGCGATGCATGGCGTCGGCGTCAAGCGTCGATCGCACATACCAAGCGTAACCGCGAGAAAACACGTCGCGGTGTTTGCCGTCCTGGATCGCGTAAACGTAGCGCTTGCGGATCGCATCCCGCGTCGCATGGAACCCGTACGGAGCGTCCTCCACGGCATGGACAAAAACGTCTTCAGGCAGATTCGCGTTGAGCGCCTTACGCAGCGTCGCCGCATTCATTCCGGTCTCGCAGCCAATGCTCACAACCTGTGCTCGGGCATGCACGCCCGCGTCGGTGCGGCCGCTCGCGATCGCGCGAACCTGCTGTTGGGTTGCCGCCGTAATCGCCTCTTCCAACACCGCCTGCACGGTCCGCAAGCCGGGTTGCCATTGCCAACCGGAAAAATCACGGCCGTTATACGCGACCGTCAACTTGAAGAACCGCATGGCCGGGTTTCGGTCATGGTTTCGCGAGCCGCCGACCACTACTTCGCAGTCGCCGTCTGAGCGGCCTTCATGAGCAGTTCGCCGATCTGCACTGCGTTGGTTGCCGCACCTTTCCGAAGATTATCGCTGACGCACCAGAATGCCAAGCCGTTGCGGCTCGACAGGTCTTCGCGAATGCGTCCCACAAACACGTCGTCTTTGCCGTCGCACGTGCTCGGCATCGGATACTGTCCTGCACTCAACTCATCCACCACCGTGATTCCCGGGAAGTCGGCAAACAGTTTGCGGGCTTCCGCCACCGAAATCTTCCGTTCGGTTTCCACCAGAATGCTCTCGCTGTGACAGTTCGTCACCGGCACGCGTACACAGGTTGGACAAATCTGAATCGAGTCGTCGCCTAAAATCTTCCGCGTCTCGTAGACCATCTTCATTTCTTCGGAGGTATACCCCTCGTGCTTCGGCGATCCGATCTGCGGGATCAGATTGAAGGCGATGGGATGCTTGAAGGTCTTGTACTGGTAATCGGTATTGGCGATCGCGGCCCGCGTTCCCGAGTCAAGATCTTCCTGACCCACCAGCCCCGCACCACTCGTCGCCTGATAAGTACTCACCACCACGCGTCGCACGCGGCCTGCATCATGCAACGGTTTTAGCGCCACGACCATCTGCGTTGTGGAGCAGTTCGGACTGGAGATGATTCCCTTGTGAGTCTGAATGGCATCGGGATTCACTTCGGGGATGACGAGCGGCACATTCGGATCCATCCGCCAGTATCCGCTTTCATCGACGACCACCGCACCACGCTCGACCGCGTAAGGTGCGAAGTCCCGTGCGATGTCGTCGGGCGTGCTGGCGATCACCAACTGCCCGGGCGAAAACGCCTCCGGTCGAAGTTCGGCAACCGTATGCTCCTCGCCGCGAAATCGTACCTTTGAACCGGCCGATCGCTTCGATGCCAGGAAGGTAATGGTGCGGTACGGAAATGCCCGCTCCTCAAGCAATCTCAAAACGATCCGTCCCACGGCGCCGGTGGCGCCTACGACAACGAGATTTTCAAACACGGGATCAACGTCCTCTTTGATAAAAAATGTTTCAAACAGGTTAGGCGATTTCAGAATTTAGAGAGCCAGTACGGGGACGGCAGGGTGGGTGCTTCGAGTGATCGCGGTGATGAAGTGCGGTAGATCATCACGGCGAACATCCCTTGCAAGTCCTTACCGCAATGATCGCAGGTCGTCACGCGGCGCTTAATAGCTACACAGTACAACAGGGTCGGGGACCGCGGCAACGGCTTCGATTGTCCGTCCCCGGCGTTACACCCCTGCCCTACTCTCCTGCCCTAGTCTCCTGCCCGAGTCCCTCACCCTGGCAGCAAACCTCGGACTCGTTCACGCAGGCGGCGGCGTCGGGGAGTACCGGAATCATATTCCCCCGTGGCCAGCAGTTCGGCCCGAACCGTCTCCAACAGTTTCTTGGTCGCTCGGATTCCCTCGGGTTCGCCGATGGCGCCGCCTTCATATTCAATGCCGCAGTAGCCTCGGTAGCCGGCATCCAGCACGATCTTCATCATCTTGCGGTAGTCGGTGTGCGTCTCATTTCCTTGAGCGTCGAAGTCGTGGCTCTTCGCACTGACTGCTTTCGCAAACGGCATCAATTCCGAGACGCCTTTGTAGCGATCGTACTCCAGGTCCTTCGACACGCGGAAATTGCCGAAGTCGGGCAAGGTGCCGCAGTTGGATAAGCCAACTTGTTTGATCGTTCCGGCCAGCCACTCTCCGTTCGACGACAACCCGCCGTGGTTTTCAACAATGACGTTCAGACCGTGTTCGGCTCCGAATTGAGACAGCCGTCGCAGGCCGTCGGCAGCGAGTTTCTGCTGCTCGGCATATTCGCCACTCGATTGAGCGTTGACGCGGATCGAGTGGCAGCCCAGAAACTTGGCCGCTTCCACCCACTTATAGTGATTCTCGACGGCTTGCGTCCGCTTCGCGGCGTCCGGGTCGCCGAGGGCGCCCTCGCCGTCGATCATGATGAGCAACGTCTTCACTCCCAGAT
>JBJOLO010000285.1:0-4204 GCA_046045565.1 Planctomycetota bacterium
AACCGTGGTGGAGATCGAAGAGCGAATTGGCATGGACGGCACGGTGCTGCGTGCTCCCGATGAGCAGCGTGTGGCCGAGCAATTGCAAGTGGTACGCGACCGGGGGATTGAATCGCTGGCAATTTGTTTCGTGCACGGTTATCGCTTCCCGATGCACGAGCAGCAGGTGGCTGCGATTGCGAGGCAGCTTGGTTTTTCGGAAGTCCGCGAATCACACCAAGCCGCACCGCTCGCCAGGATCGTGCCTCGCGGTGAAACCACCGTGGTGGACGCCTACCTGCAACCCGTGTTGACGAACTACCTGGAGCGTCTGAGCCTGTCGCTAACGCGTTCCGGCAACGAGAGCGAGAATTCGGATCAGCGTGGCAGGAACCGTGAAATCGGCTCTGCCTCGAACGGTGCGGCCAATCCGCCTCGACTGCAGTTGTTAACCTCCGCGGGCGGGTTGGTACCGAAAGAGCGATTTACGGGCAAGGACAGTGTGCTGTCGGGGCCGGCGGGAGGTGTGGTCGGTTTTTCCCGCGTGGCCCGCGCCGCGGGTTTCGATCGGGCGATCGGCTTCGACATGGGCGGGACGAGCACCGACGTGTCGCGGTTCGACGGACGATTTGAACTCGAATACGAAACGGTGAAAGCGGGAGTGCGGATCGTTGCCCCGATGATGGCGATCGAGACGGTGGCATCGGGTGGCGGGTCAATTTGCGGATTCGACGGGGTGCGGATGTTTGTCGGGCCGCAGAGCGCGGGGGCGGAGCCCGGTCCGGCATGCTACGGCCGCGGCGGTCCGCTGGCGATCACCGACATCAATTTTTTCCTCGGCCGCATTCTGCCCGATTGCTTCCCGTTTCCCTTGCAACGCGAGCCGGTTGTCGACCAGTTGCGGGCGATTGCCCAGCGTCTGGAGACCGCGTCCGGTCGCCGATGGTCGGACGTGGAACTCGCCGAGGGATTTCTCGCGATCGCGAACACGCAGATGGCTCAGGCGATCCGATCGATTTCCGTGGCGCGCGGATACGACCCCAGGCAATATGTATTGGTGCCGTTCGGCGGTGCTGCGGGACAACACGCGTGCGAGGTTGCCGCGGAACTCGAAATGACCGAAGTGCTCAGCCACCCCGATGCGGGACTGCTGAGCGCTTACGGGATCGGACTTGCCGATATTGTGCGGCATCGCGTCCGCGCGCTGTATCGAGCGCTGAGCGACGTGGGGGCAGCCGAATTGGATGGCCTGTTTGAGGAGATGGCGGACGAGGCGATCAGCGAGGTCATCAGCGAGGGCGGAGTCGAGAGTGCACTCTCCGTCACGCGGTCGCTTGAGCTTCGCTACCGCGGACTCGATGCGGCGCTGCATATTGAGCTTGGCGACGCCACGCATCCGGCTGAAGCCTATGCCGCGGCATATCAACAGCGATTCGGCTACTCCTATCCCGGTCGCGAAATTGAACTCGTCGCGGCACGCGTGGAGGTTTGCGGGCGATCCCGTGTTTCCTTGCCGGAGTCAACCCGCATACACGCAACCGAGGCGATACCGGATCGGAACGCGCGTGCCTATTTCGACGGCCAATGGATCCAGGCGCCGGTCTATTCGAGGGACCGGCTCATGCCGGGAGCGATCATTCACGGGCCGGCCATTGTGGTGGAGTCATTCGCCACGACGGTCGTGAGTCGAGGCTGGACCGCTGAAATGCGGTCAGCCGGCGAACTGCAACTTCGCCAGGTCCTGTTGCCGGAAACGGCGGCTCCAACACAGAACGGGCCAAACCTGGCAAAAAGCCGTGACGATCAAGCCCGCTCGACGAGTTGCGACACGATTGCGCATGGCGAATCATCCAAGCAGGAGTCGTCGCCGCACGACCCGCTGCAGCACGATGCCTCCTTTGATCCGGTCAAGCTGGAGGTTATCAGTCGCCACCTTACGGCGATCGCGGAGCAAATGGGGATTGCACTGCGGAATACGGCGACCAGCGTGAACGTGAAAGAGCGGCTCGATTTCAGCTGCGCGATTTTCACATCGCGAGGCGAACTGGTGGTGAACGCACCGCATATTCCCGTGCATCTGGGTGCGATGGGCGAAACAGTTCAAAATCTGATCGCCGATAATCCGGTGCTTTGTCCTGGCGATGTGCTGGTGACGAACGATCCGTATCGAGGCGGATCGCACTTGCCCGATGTGACAGTCGTGACGCCGGTTCATGATCCGCATACGGGGGCGCTGCGTTTTTTCACGGCGAGCCGAGCTCATCACGCGGAGATCGGGGGGATCGCGCCCGGGTCGATGCCGCCGTTTTCGAAAAATCTTGCCGAGGAAGGAGTGCGGATATCGAATTTCAAGCTGGTTGATGCCGGCACACCGCGCTGGGACGTCTTGCGGGACTTGTTGTCGGGAGGGCCTTGGCCATCCCGTTCGCCGGAGGACAATCTTGTCGATCTCGAAGCGCAAGTTGCGGCGAACCATCAAGGTCGCCTGGCGGTGGAGCGGCTGGTCGAGCGTTACACATGGGCCGAAGTGGATCGGTATATGAGTTTCTTGCAGCGCGTAGCGGAACAAAAGACGCGCGCGGCGCTGCGACGGTTGCCCCAGGGAACCTTTGCCTTTCAGGATTTCATGGACGATGGCGCGCGAATCGCCGTGGCGATCACCGTCGAGGATGGGGCCGTCGCCATCGATTTTTCGGGCACGAGCGGCGTGTTGGAAGGCAATCTCAACGCGAATCGGGCGATCGTCACGGCGGCCGTGATGTATTGCTTGCGTTGTCTGGTGAACGAAGACATTCCCTTGAACCAGGGGTTGCTCGCGCCGGTCAAAATGATCCTGCCGCCGTCGATGCTCGCGCCGCAGTCTGGTGCGACTCCGGAGTCGACTCCTGCGGTCGTAGGTGGCAATGTGGAGACCTCGCAACGGGTGGTCGATGTCTTGCTTGGTGCGCTCGGATTGGCGGCAGCAAGTCTGGGCACGATGAATAACTTCCTGTTCGGCGACGCGACGTTCGGCTACTACGAAACGATCTGTGGCGGCGCGGGCGCGACGCCGCAGGGGCCGGGGGCGGACGCGGTGCATACGCATATGACGAATACACGTTTGACCGACCCGGAGATTCTGGAAATGCGGTTTCCGGTGCGCGTGCGGGAATTCTCCATTCGTCGCGGGTCGGGCGGTGCGGGACGCCATCGTGGCGGGGATGGCATCGTGCGACGTCTAGAATTCCTGCGAACGCTCGAAGTCTCCATTCTTTCCCAGCGTCGCGGCCCCTACCCGCCATTCGGCTTGCAGGGCGGATTGCCCGGGAAGCTGGGATGCAATACCCTCGTCCATGCCGATGGGTCTCGTGAGAGGCTTGGTGGTCGAGTGCAGATCAAGGTCGAGCCCGGAGACGAACTGCAGATCGAGACGCCAGGCGGAGGCGGGTTCGGAGCAGGATAATTTGTGCGATACACTACCTCGGGTGGCGTGTTTTCGCAGTGCACAGAAACATTGACCTTCAGCCTTAAGCGTCGGCAAGACCTCACGGCGTTCACCATTCCACGTTCAGGCAAGGGAGCAGGCATGCCTTTTGAAGTGATACGCAGCGGAGCCGCGTTACAGGTGCGAGTCAGTGGGCCGCTCGACGCAGCGAATGGTCAAGAGTTAGGCGAGTCGCTGGTCGTCGACGGCAGCGCTGACGTCGTCCTGGATCTCGCCGATTGCGGCTACCTGTCCAGTGCCGGGTTGCGCGTGGTTCTGGGGATATACGGGCAGTTGTCAAAGCTTCGCCGCCGACTCATCGTGACCAATGCATCGGATATCACCTATCGCATTCTCGAGACCACCGGCTTTACGCGGATGATGGAAATCAGCCGCCGTCCGCAAGAAATTTCGATCGACGGTCTCGAGCTGATATCGAGCGGCGTGTGCGGCGAGTGTTATCGACTTGATGCAGAACGGGTGGTCAAACTTTATTTCGAAGGCGTCGATGCGAAGATCGCGGAGCAGGAAAAATGCCTGGCCCGCGAGGCGCTGATCATGGGGATTCCGACGGCGATCTCGTTTGAGGTCGTGACATGCGGTGCGCGGACCGGTGTCGTCTATGAGATGCTCAATGCAGAACTGCTTAGTGATGTCATTCGCAATGACCTTGGTCACCTGGAGCATCACGCGAAGACGTTGGTGTCGATCGCGCGACGTATTCATTCGGCCAAGCCATCATCGAAGGATGTACCGAGCATC
>JBJOLO010000298.1:0-2598 GCA_046045565.1 Planctomycetota bacterium
GTTCCTCGCACACAAACAAACGGCGAGGTAAATGCATCGTCGATCGGCCCCTGCAAGCCGGGCCGCTTGCCGCTGGCCGATTCGTCACGATGTTCCACGCCGGGCGATAACTCGACGGACCAGGACTTCCCCTGTCTGGCGAACAGATACGGACGGGTAGCATCTGCGGCATGGCGACGCGGCGGCAACGCGATGTCGTGCCCGCCAACCTTCACATGCGATTGCTGGGCTGTCAGCATGGGAGGATCGATGGCGAACCGTACGATATTTCGCGGCTCCTCAATCTGCAGCACTCCCTGCTCGTCCACGCGGGCCACGAATTCGCTCCGCTCGTAATGCCGCTCCAACTTCAAGAGCCGCAGCCAATGACAACGGCTGTATTTCAGCGACCAGGTGACGAACCGCAGTGTTTGCGGGGCATGATTTAGTCCCATGCGGGCGTGTTCGCCGATCCTCCGCATCTGCTCGGCGTGCGTCTGAGGATCGATCACGTGCCCGGTGCCCGGCGAGATCAGATTCACCATCGTCAATCCTTCGCGCGCCATCGCCTGCCCCATGATCACATGGGCTTCGAAGAAGACGTCCTTTTCACCCATGCATGCGATCGCCGGTACGACGCCTGCGTTCGCGGCATAATCGACCGAATCGAGCAGGCGGAGCGTTTGCTCCTGGGTCGTCGGCAGAGGACCGACACGCACAAAATTCGGGAGCGCCGTTTGCGAGAATCGGTGCGTATCGACGTAGCCGCAATAAGGTCCCAGAGCAACAAACCGATCAGGGTGCTTCAATCCCAGATGCCAGGTCCCCGAGGCCCCCATCGACATGCCGCGCAGGACGATGCGGTCTCGATCGACTCGATATTGTCGGCAGGCCGCTTCGATCGCCTCGAAGACGTCGGTCTCGCCCGCCCACCGATACCCGTTCTCGACCCGCCCCAGCGGATGCAGTTCAAGATAATCGACGTCCGGGGCTGTTTCGTCTACTTCAATCACATCGCCCGCATCGAAGCGATCGATGAAACGCAGTTCGCTCAAGCCGACCGGCCGCGTGCTCCCATGCAGCACGACGTCCAGCCGCAGCGGACGCGAACCGTCATAGCCAGTCGGTACGATGATACCGTAGGGTTGAGTCGAACCATCGATTCGCGACTTGTACCCCCGAATGACTTTTCCCCGCTTGCCAGCCCAGGGCGGCATGTCGGCAGTCCGCTCGAGCGCGCTGATGCGTTGCATGCCGCGCACCACCGCCTTGTTCATCAGTGCCGCGTCCTTGGGTTCGAACGTTCGATCGAATTCCATCGCCCAGTCAAGACCCTTTAAGAAGATCTGTGCATCCGCCCACAGATCATCCGATCGCCCAGCCGTTGCCTGCTCGAAGCCCTTCGCGCCCAGGCGATTGCGTAGCTGCTGGCGATGTACCTCGAGTTGATTCCACGCTTCTCGCTCGAAACCTGCAGGCGGATCTGCTGCACGCATACCCTGGTTCGCGACCGTCATGGCGACCAACCATGCGAGGCTCCACCACATCCCCGATCGACGAAGCCACGGGTATGAACGCATGATTGGTTTCCTGTTGCAAGAGGAACAATTTGTGTGACCGATTCCAGATCAGCATACAAGGCGGCTGACAGATCGCCGAGCGATTTTCGATCGCGGTCGGAAAAGTTTTCACCACGAAGGGGAAAGCGTTTTTACCACGAAGGGCACGATGAGCTCGAAGGGGAAGAGGAGCATGACAGCCCGTTTCGTTCCTTCGTGCTCTTCGTATGCTTCGTGGTAAGACCCCTGTGCCTGTTTCGCGGTTCGTCACGCACTGACGCGATGCGACAACCCGTCCAGGAGACGCGACCAGAATCGAGTGAAGTCCTCCCACAGCGAGTAGGCCACGGGCGTCACGAGAAGCGTCAGGAGCAAGGAAAGCCCCTGGCCGCCGATGATGACCTTCGCCATGCTCGCGCGGGCACCAGCGCCAGGTCCCTGCCCCAGCGCAATGGGGATCATCGCGGCAATGAGCATCAACGTCGTCATCAGGATTGGGCGCAAGCGAGTCTTATTCGCTTCCAGAATTGCCGCGTTGAGTTCCATGCCACGCGAACGCAGGACGTTGGTGTAGTCGACCTGCAGAATGCCGTTCTTTTTCACAATCCCGAACAGCATGAACAGGCCAAAGACCGCGTAAATATCGAAGTCGGTCCGCAGGAAAAACAAAGACAGGAAGGCGAACGGCAGTGTCAGTGGCAAGGCCAGCAGAATCGTGATGGGATGGACCAGGCTCTCAAACTGCGCGGCCAGAACCATGTACATGAACAAGAAGCTCAACAGAAAAGCGATCACAAAGTTCGCGTTGGATTCGGACAGCAGCTTCGCACGGCCGATGAATTCGTGCCGGTAGCCCGGCGGCATATTCAGCGTCCGCACATAGTCACCAACATCCTGGATTGCTTCACCCAGCGCGATTCCTTTCAGATTGGCAACCACGACAATCTGCCGCTGCCTGCCGTAGCGATCAATGGCCGTCGGTCCAAGGGCAGGTTCCAGCCTCGCGACATTCGATAGTCGCACCAGTCCCGCTTTGGTTGTCGGGACGGTCAGCGAATCG
>JBJOLO010000299.1:0-5694 GCA_046045565.1 Planctomycetota bacterium
GTCACGTGCTGGCCGCCGTTCGATGGGAACGTGAAGTTCGGTACGGAGAAGCTGTAGACCTTTTCGCCACGACGGGTGATGTCGAAGACGCGAACCGTCGCGCTTGCGCGGCCCTTGTAGAGCGTCGCGTCTTCGTGCAGGACGAAGCCTTCCAGATCAATGCCGACAACCATCTCGGCGTTGACTCCCTTACCGACCTCGCGGAAGTCCACCTGATTCCAATTGTTGTTGTCGATCCAGTTGTTGATTTGGTCGGGACGCAGCACGTTGATTTTTTTGACTTTCTTCCGCAGCAGTCCGCTTACCGCATGTGCCAGTTGAGTGGATGCCGAATTCGGGTCGTAGTTGGATGTGTTTGCCACACAAACTACGGCCACGCGTTTTCCTTCGAGACCCTCAAACTCGGCCGGGATCTGCGGGTCGCCCTTGATGACGTACAGCAGTTGGGCGGTGAGTCCGACGCAACCGGATTGAGAAAGCGCGAGAGGAACCAGAAGCGACAGAAAACTTCGTCGTGGAAGTCGCATGGCACATCCTTGTGATTCGTTTTTCAAACGTCCGGTGTTTTCAGGCATGTCGCGAAACGCGTTGCGTCCGCGTGCGTCGTACGACACTAGGACAGGATCCGGATTGTCCAATCGCCAAGCGTCATCATCAGGATTGCAATCGCAATGCCCATAATGAATCGTTCGCCGGGACAGCCGAGCCACCATCTGCCTCGTGCCGCGGAACACAACATCCAAGGTCCCGCCGCCATGGCCAGAACTCCCAGAAACGTGCCTCCTGCGTTTGCCTGGCAGGCCGCCGCAAGTTCGCCTCGCATGAGGTGCGACCACGAGGTCGTCATCCCGCAACCGGGACATCGAACTCCGAAAATCGCCACCGTCGTGCAGGGTGGAAGTCCTAACCCCTGATGCGTGCCGTATCCTTTCGGATTCGGTCGAAGCATCGCCGCGACGCCAAGCAGTCCCAGAAGCACGATCCCGGCAGTGGACAGCAGCAATCGCTGGTGTCCGGGCAGCCGATCTTGCAACATGGTTCCGCTTGATTCGGGAACGGCATGGGGTGGCGGAGAATAGCGTGGGGGTAAGTTCATGACAAGACGAATCGTGGCAAGGGGCGGGGACGAATTAGGGTGAGTGGTGCCAGCACGCTTTCCCGAGCCCAATCTGACGGAACGGACTGTATTCTAGCCCGATAGCAATCGCTCGCAATGCACTTCCCAGGCGAAACGCCTGCCGGGTTCGTCGGGACGGTCGATGGAAACCGATGAAAGCATGGCCTGCATGGAGACGACTATTTGCCGGATCGGTCGACATAGCGGTAGCTGCCCCCGTTCTGTTCGGCTAACGTTCGCAGAAAAGGATGGGCTTGCGGAATTTGGCCCAGGCCGAATTGCACGCAGTGGATGGTGGTTCGGCCCGCTGCCCGTTGGCGGATCGCTGCGAGCTGGGAATCGCTCAGCCACGGATCGCCACCGTCGGTCAGCACGAAAATCACGTCGGGCGTGAGCCGCAGCGCGGTATGGATCGCCATGTCATGTTCCGTGGCTCCGAATCCCCCGAACTGCGATAGGAACGCATCCGCGCGGGCCTTGTTGTCTTGCGTCGCCGGTAGCAAGGTTCGCTGGTCAACGAAAATCGGTTTGAAGTTGTACGCAATCACTTGAAACGAATGTTCTTCGCGCAGTGCGGACAGTGCTTGACGCAACTCACGCTGCGACGCATCGATCGCGTCGAGCCCGTTTGCGCCCATGCTCTTCGAACGGTCGATCAGGAAGACGAACGATCGTCCGGTTGCGGGGGCAGACCCAAATAAGGAAATCTGTGTGCTCGCGGTTGTCGGTAATCGCGGCCGCAAACGTTCCTGCTCCTCGGCAATCGCTTGCTCATCGTCGCCCTCGCCGGCAATCCGTGCTCCGGAAAGTCTTGCACCGCTCCGAGTGCCGGTCGCAAGTTCCTGGGCGGAAGCGATCGGCGTTGGCACCGCGCCGGAGTGGCTGAGGGTGGGAAGGCGAACGGCCGATGCGGCCTCGAACGGCAACGCATCCGAGCTCGCACGATTCAGAGATTCCGCGGGCGTGTCTGCAACCCCTGCGGGGGGCGATGCTGGCGAGGTTGCCGCGACGGTGTCGTCGAATCGGACCGGGGAGCTCGGTGGTGTGAGCACGATGCCGACCGCTCGAACCGGCTCCGGTTCCGAATCGACTGCCGGGGCGGCGAAGAGGATCGCCAACAGGAAGAAGGCGGCTAGGTGCAGGGTGAGCGAGGCCGAGAAAGCGGCAGCCCCGGCCCGCGGCGATGCCGAGGTCGATTGCGGTTCTGAACTATCGGGCGGAGTTGTTGATGCCATGCCGGCTTCCTCACCTCAGTATCCGGCGAGGGAAGGCCTCAAGCAAGAGAGCCCCGCCGATGCCCGTAGCGGGAAAAGTCAATCGAACTGCTGGGCAATTTGCGGCGCGAAACGGCCTGCCCCGCCCCAGCCTAACCCGCCCCAGCCTGCCCCGCCCCAGCCTAACCGGCCCCAGCCTAATCCGACGCGGCCTGCCCAGAAACTGCATGCTCCGAGTAAAATGCCATCGCCTCGTTATGGAGAATCCCTGCGAATGCCGTCGACGCCGTCCTCATCCCCAGACCGTGTTTCCGCCCCCAGGGACCAAGGTTCGTCTGACCTGTTACGTCGTTGCCTGGAGCAGGTAAGCCGCCGTGTGCTGGGTAAAAAACAAGAGATCGAACAACTGCTAATCGCCTTCCTGGTGCAAGGAAACTGTCTTCTGGAAGGCGACGCCGGGATGGGCAAGAGTTTGCTCGCAGAGCAATTCGCAGCTTGTCTTGGGCTCCATTATCAGCGTGTAGCGTTGAGTCCCGATCTGGAGATTTCGGAACTCGTAGACCAGTTGGATCGAGACGCCCAGGATCTGACGACCATTGCGGCGAATGTCTTGCTCGTCGAGGGAATCGATTACGCCAGTCCGAAGCTGCAGACGCTGCTTGTCGATTTGCCGAGTCGCGGTGTGATTCGCGCAGGTCGCGAGTCGTTTCAATTTCGCCGGCCGTTGATGTTGCTCGCATCGCGCGATCTGTTGAATGCCGCACCGTTACGTCTGCGGAGCAGCCAGGCAGACCAGTTTCTTTTCGAAATTCCCTTTGGCTATCCGAAGTACGAGGTTGAGTACGGGATCGTCGATGCCGGGTTGCCGACGACGGTCCGAGCAGAGCCTCCGATCGATATCGATCCGACTTCGGCGCGTCTGGCGATTCAGGCCATGCAAGTGCCGCCACCCATCGTCCATTACGCGTTGAGGCTGGTTCGCTCGACCCGGGTCTACGAGGGCGAAGACCACGACTTTGTGCTGGAATTTGTGCAGCATGGGGCCGGACTGCGGGCAGCCGAGTCGCTGGTACTTGCGGCGAAGGCCCGGGCATTCTTGCACGACCGGCCTATTCCGACTGCGGACGATGTCCGATCGCTGGTTCGCGTGGTTCTCCGGCACCGCATCGTGCTCAACGCCAATGCTGCCAAAAACGGTGTCACCGTCGATCCGCTGCTGGATCGACTGCTTGCGGAAACTCCCGAACGCGTCCCGGGCGATGATTCGCGCCCCGGCGGCTAACGGCAAAACGACAGGGCTTCATTGCACGACCAGCCGCACCAGTGAACGAAGCCGAGCCACCAGTCGGTGGATCGCTCGCACCACGACCGCTCCAGCGGCGGTGCGAGTTGCACGCCAATCGCTCCCTCGTAATGCGGCCGGATCGATTCCGCAAGTTCGCCGGGACTGATGGCAAAGCTGTTGGAAAACTGGAATCGGCCCGATTGGTTCAACGTTTCCGCCGTTAACTCGGCGCAATGAATGCCGTCGCCGTTCCGACCCTTTACGTAGTTCTTGATGGAATAGCGCCGGTCGATCTGGCTTTGGAGGAACGAACGCATGTCGGTGCAGGCTTGCGGCGAGTAAGACTTCGAAGGTTGGCACAGCCACACGCGCGCCGGATCGCGACGCCCGCGATTGTATTCGCTGATTTCCCGATAGTACGCATCCAGTCGGATCCGACGGACTTTGCCGGGCACCGCCTCGTACAACCAGGGCTCGCCGCCTTCCCGAAAGATCATGCCGACGTGGGTGATGTCTTTGCCCGTCCACAATTCCACGACGAGGTTGCCGCGCTCCAGAAAAAGCAGTGTGCCATCCGGAACCTGCGTTTCGCCCGACATCAAAACCGCGAATGCCAGCAATAAGTTCATCGCGTCATGCTCCTGAATACGGATTCGGCGGGAACGATGAGCCGACTCTTACGCGGCTCCATCGCGAAACGGTTGCCTTCCTTTCCGCTAATGGAGCCGGATTCGTTGGAAAATACAACTGTTTCGTTGTGAAATGGGGACACACCGTTTGACCCCGACGACGGGACTGGACTAATCTGGTGCTCTTCGTTGCCGATCCCCGCCTTCAGGTCACACCGAGTTGCCCGTGTCTGCCCGCCCCGTGCTCCCTTATCTCTGGATGACGTTCGGTGCATTCTCGTTTGCCGTCATGAGTACCCTGATCAGCGCGGTGAGTCCCTGGTGTGATTGGCAGTTCATCGCGATTGGGCGGACTTTTCTGGCGATGACCTTCGCTGCCGGATTGGCAACGGCCTCCGGCGCAAAACTCGTCTTCTTGCGACCGCCCGTGATCTGGATGCGAAGTATCGCGGGCAGTATGGCCCTGATGAGCGGTTTTTATTCGCTGACAAAGCTGCCCATTGCCGATGTGCTGACGCTGACCAACATGTTCCCGATCTGGGTGGCGGTGCTCTCCTGGCCGCTGCTCCGCATCAAGCCGCGCAGCGAGATTTGGATCGCCGTGGTCTTCGCGATTGCCGGTGTCATCCTGATTGGAAAAGGGGAATCGTGGAGTGCAGACACGGAAGGCGCGGCGACGCAATCGGTTGCCGACGGCCACGTCTGGGTTGTCGCATTGTTCAGTTCCATGTTCAGCGCCGTCGCGCTCATCGGTCTGCATAAATTGCATCGCATCGATGCTCGCTCCGTTGTCGCCCACTTTTCCGGTGTGTCACTCCTGTTCTCCATCGGCGCGTGTTTCGTCTTTCCGCTCTCGAAACCGCTGGTCTTTAGCGGGATGACGCTGCTCATGCTGCTGGGAGTTGGTGTCACAGGTACCGTCGGGCAGATCTTCCTCACTAAAGCGTTCGCGCACGGTGATCCCGCCAAGATCTCCGTGGTGGGCTTGAGCCAAGTTGTCTTTGGAGCGGTGCTCGAGTTGATCTTTTTCGGCCGTGATTTTCATTGGACCACGATTGCCGGCATGACCCTGGTTATGATCCCGAGCGCCTGGTTGCTGCTCCGTAATGCATCGTCAACATCCCGCCTGCCCGCATCGAACTTGCCCGAAGCGACTGTGCCTGAGTAGGGTTTGCCTGAATCGGTTTTGCCTGAGTCGGACTTCGAGAACGCAACGGCCAGCTATGACCGGTAATACGTCGGGGAATACGATGGGCCCGGAGTCGGCGACGGTTCCGGCATTTGCAGTAGCGGGACTGGATCTCGGCTCCCGATCCTCGACTTGGCTGCATCGCGCCGCGTTTCCGCCCAGCCATGTGTTAGAATGCGGCAGAGGAATCTTTCGCAGGAGTCATGGAACATGAAGTCAGGCGTCGGAGTATTGCTGGCGATCGTTGTTGTCGGTGTTGT
>JBJOLO010000363.1:0-9150 GCA_046045565.1 Planctomycetota bacterium
CGAGCGGTATTCGAATTGTCCCCCCGCGGTCTCGTTGCGCAAGACATCATGAAGTTGCGCGGTGCTGTAATCGAACGGCCCCTCGGGCGTCTCGGTCGGCGGAGCACTCGCCCGCGACGAAGTTCCCAGCCACCGATTCAGTTGTCCCGACAACTGCTTCACCGATTCCGCGCTGGATGCCTGCTGCAGCTGCCCCGACAATTGCTGTAATCGCTTCAGGCTATCTTCCGTGTCGGCCGCTTCGGTCTCGCGCTGGACCTGCTCGATTTGTTGCTCCACGTACTCCGCAATCGATGGACCAGATGCCTCGCCGACGGCAGGCAAAACGTCCGCCGGACGTTCTGATTCGGACGACGTTCGCGCTTCGAACGTAATCGGCTTTGGCTTTGCTTCGATTTGCGGCACGCCTGACCATGCCAGGATCAGCAGCGGCCAGGCGAGCACGAGCGCACCGACCAGGATATGCCCGGCGACAGCCGCCAGCATTCCGGCACGCCAGTAGCGACTTGCTTCAAAACGACCCGGCATAATCAATGCGATGCTCCCTTCCACAAATCTAAATCGGATGGCTCGCTGCCGCAACATGGAAGTCGTTGGGCAACCATGCCGTTGTTTTACGCTCATGATGCGTGTGCTTTTGACATGCTTTCTTCTGGTCGGAAAACGGTGACGCGACCGAAGTTATCGGCACCGCTCACCGCCTCAGGTTTCAACGGTGCTCGGGGCTGAAACCGCATTTCGGATCGGGTACACTCACCGAGCGTCGGGCTGGCGGTCAATTCAGCGGGATCGGGGGAAAGAAAGATGAAGTGCAGTGTCGTTGGCTGGTTAAACGGTCTCCTGGTTGCATGGTCTGGTTTAAGCCTGTTTGCCAGCACACCGGCGATGGCGGCCGATTGGTTGCAGTTTCGCGGACCGAATGCCGCCGGACATGCGGCAGGCGGCGAGCCGTATCCCACCGAGATCGGTCCTGACTCCCACGTGATTTGGAAGACCGACTTGCCGCCCGGGCATTCTTCGCCGGTCGTCACCGAGAAGCAGATCTTCGTCACTGCGGCTCAAAACGAACGGCTGGTGACCATCGCGCTCGATCGAACCACCGGACGGCAGCAATGGCTGGTCGAGGCCCCTCACGGAAAACGGGAAGACATTCACAGCATCGGCAGTCATGCTCAGTCGACCCCGGCGAGCGACGGGCAAATGGTCGTAAGCTTCTTCGGCTCGTGCGGACTCCTGGCTTACGACCTCTCGGGCAAGGAACTGTGGCGCGTTGCCATGGGGCCGTTCAATAACGATTTTGGAGCTGCCTCCTCACCGATCATCGTGGATGATCTGGTGATCCTGAGCCAGGATCATGATACCGATTCGTTCCTGATGGCCGTGGACAAACGCAGCGGCAAAACGGTATGGCGGACGGAACGCGGCGAGTTTCCCCGAGGGTTTGCCACGCCCGTGATCTGGACGAACAACGGTCAGAAGCAAATCGTGATCGCCGGTACGCTGCGTGTTGTTGGTTACGATTTGAAGACGGGCAAAGAAGCTTGGACGGTGCGTGGCATCTCCCGCACCGTTTGTGCCACGCCGGTCGTCGGGGCCGATGGAAATCTGTATCTCGCCGGATGGTCCGCAGGCGGCGATCCGGGCGAACGCATTCGCGTCGAGCCGTTTGATACGCTGGTCGTCCAGGCCGACAAGAACAAGGATGGAGCGCTCGTGGAGGACGAACTTCCCGAGGGAGCGATTCGCCAACGTTTTTCGCAAGTCGATCGCAATAATGATCAGCGATTGACGCGGGTGGAATACGAGTTTTTCCGCAGCCTCTTCGATCAGTCGCAGAACGTCGTGATCGCGATTCGGCCCGGACCGATGGGCGACGCATCCGAATCGCATGTCATCTGGCGACAGGATCGGCACGTGCCGTTTTGTGCTTCACCGCTTTGGGCCAACGACCTCGTTTTCACGATTCGCGACGGCGGCATTCTGGCGAGCCTCGATGCGAAAACCGGAAAGCTGGTCAAGCAATCGCGTCTGGCTGCGACCAACAACTACTACGCATCGCCTGTGCTTGCCGGTGGAAATATTTATCTGCTGAACGACGAGGGCAAACTCACCGTGGTGTCGGGGCAAGGGGCGTGGAAGGTGGTGCACACCGC
The DNA here is from genome assembly GCA_046045565.1 of Planctomycetota bacterium. Lineage (GTDB taxonomy): Bacteria > Planctomycetota > Planctomycetia > Pirellulales > Pirellulaceae > VGZA01. Next base: position 2,154 of record JBJOLO010000363.1, read on the forward strand.
CGATTTCGGCCAGCCGACCTACGCAACTCCCGCGGCCGTCGATGGACGGATCTATCTTCGCACAGCAACTGCCCTATACTGTTTCGGTCAATAACCAAGTGGAATGAGTCGCGTTTTTCCTAGCTGGAGTCCCAGGATGTCTCGAAAGTCGTCTCGTCGTCAATTCCTGAAGCAGTCCGCCATCCTTTCCGCCACGCCGTTCATCGGCACCATGGCTCGTCCTGTGTTGGGCGCGAGCGACAAAGTGCACATCGCTTGCGTTGGCGTGGGTGGCAAAGGCGAATCGGACATGATCGAGACCAGTGTGGGACACGAGGTGGTCGCGATTTGCGATGTTGACCAGCGGATGCTCGACAACGCGGCGAAGCGATATCCGAACGCGAAGCGTTATACCGACTGGCGAAAGATGCTGGAGCAGAAAGATATCGACGCGGTGACGGTATCGACGGCCGACCACACGCACGCACCGGTGTCGATGTCCGCGATGTTGCTCGGTAAGCACGTCTATACCCAGAAGCCGCTCACGCACACCGTCTACGAAGCTCGTCAATTGGCGATCGCGGCGAAGAAGCAGGGGGTGGTGACCCAGATGGGAATCCAGCATCATGCCTCCGCGCGACTCAAAATGGCTGTGAAGGCGATTCAGGACGGAGTGATCGGCAAGGTCAGTGAAGCTCATTCCTGGACGGATCGTCCGGGGCACTATTGGCAGCAGGGCATGAAGCGTCCTGAGAACAGCAGTCCCGTGCCTGCGTACCTGGCCTGGGACCAGTGGCTTGGTACCGCGCCCGAACGGCCGTACGTCGAGGGCGTCTATCACGCTTTCCGCTGGCGAGGTTGGTGGGATTTCGGCACCGGAGTCGTCGGCGATATGGCCTGCCATCTGCTCGATCCCGTCGTCAACGCGTTGCAACTGCCCGCGCCGTCCGTGGTGACGGCCGAAGGGCCGCCGCCGAATCCCGAGAGTGGACCGGAATGGAGCATCATGCATTGGGAATTTCCCGGCACGGCTTACACCACGCCGACATTCAAGTTGCATTGGTATGAAGCGGGTAAACAGCCGCCTCGCGAGATTTTCAAAGCACCCGCGAACTGGGCCGGGTCGCTCAACGGCGTGCTGTTCGTTGGTGCCAAAGGCAATCTCTTCGTCGGGTTCCCCGAGAATCCCGAGGTCTTCCCGGTCGAGGATTTCAAGGGATACAAATTCCCTGAAATGCAGGACCATAATCACTACCTCGAGTGGACGAATGCGATTCTCGGCAAAGGAAAGCCTTCCTGTCCGTTCGCGTATTCCGGGCCGCTGACCGAGATGGCGCTGCTGGGCAATGTCGCCTACCGTACCGGCAAGAAAATCGTGTGGGACAGCGCTGCACTGAAGGCTCAGGGCGTTCCCGAAGCCGACGCCTTGATCCGCCGCGCTTACCGCAAAGGCTGGGAAGTGCCGGGGCTGAGCTGAGCCAACGAAGAGAATTTACCACGAAGTGCACGAAGAGCACGAAGGGGAAGAAAGAAGGAAAAGACTGGTTGAGGATGAATTCAACAACGTTACAACCATGAATTCAAACGTCCACAAACAAATCGATCGATAGAATAGGTCGATGAAATCTATTTTTGATTTATCAATCCACTCATTCATGCATGCATGAATGAATGTACAAATCAATACAAAATTCTCTCCTGCCTTCCCCTTCGTGCTCTTCGTGCCCTTCGTGGTTAAAAAACGAACTAAACCGGCGGCGACTCCAGACTCGGCTCTTGCACGCGCGGCTTGCGGCGGTCGACCAGCGTTTGGATGACGTAAAAGAAAACCGGTGTCAGGAAGATGCCGAACAGGGTTACGCCGAGCATGCCGGCGAAGACCGCGGTGCCCAGGGTTTGTCGCATCTCGGATCCGGCACCTTTGCCGACCATCAGCGGGATCACGCCGAATATGAATGCCAGCGACGTCATCACGATGGGACGCAATCGCAAGCGGCAGGCTTCCAAGGTTGCCTGACGACGCTCGACCCCCGCTGCTCGTCGTGACCTCGCAAATTCGACGATCAAGATCGCATTCTTGCAGGCGAGTCCTACCAGGACGACGAAGCCGATCTGCGTGAAGATGTTGATGTCCATGTTCGCGGCCACCACGCCGGCCAGTGAGCAAAGCAGGCACATCGGCACGACCAGGATCACGGCCATCGGCAACGCCCAACTCTCGTATTGCGCGGCGAGCACCAGGAACACCAGCACGACCGCCAACACGAACGCGATGATTGCGGTCTGACTCACGTTCTGCTGAAGCAATGCCAGTTCTGTCCATTCGGCCCGCATCCCCTGCACCAGTCGTTCCTCGGCCACGTCCTGCAGTCGCTGGATTGCCTGTCCTGAACTGGTGCCCGCAGCGGCATCGGCATTGACCATGGCGGACGGATACAAGTTATAGCGCGCCAGCATCACCGGCCCGCTGACTTCGCGAATCTCGGCGAAAGTCGAAAACGGAACCATCCTGCCGCCCGGAGCCGGAACATAGAGCCGCTTCAAGTCATCAGGCTCCATGCGGAACGAACTATCGGCTTGAACATTCACCTGCCATGTGCGGCCGAATCGATTGAAGTCGTTTACGTACAGCGAGCCAAAATGCACCTGCAACGCGTGAAAGACCTCCTGCATCCCGATGCCCATCGATTTCACGGCATCGCGATCGATCTGCAAATAAAGCCACGTGGTGTTGGCGCGGAAGCTCGTAAAGACATCACGCAATCCGTGCGTCGCATTGCCTTCATGGACCACCTCGCCGCTTACCCGCTCGAGCATCGACAAGCCGTTGTCGCCGCGATCCTCCACCACGATCTTGAATCCGCCTGCGGTACCCAGTCCATCGATTGGCGGGGCACCCAGAACGTTGATCTCGCCGTCTCCCATGTGCTCTTCAATCAATTCGCGAATGCCAGCGGCGATATGATCACCCGTCAGTCCGTTCTCAGCGCGTCGTTCAAAGTCGTCGAGCATGACGTACATCGTGCCGAAATTCGGAGCATTCGCACCCAGAAGAATCGACTGACCGGCGATCGCAACGGTGTGCTTCACTCCCGGAGTTGTGCCGACCAGACGTTCGAGCTGGCCGATCAGACGCTCCGTACGTTCGAGTGACGCCGAATCGGGAAGACGCACGTTCACCAGCAGGTAGCCTTTGTCCTGAGCCGGGATGAAACCGGTCGGCGTGGTGTCGAACATGCGGTAGGTGAGGTACATCAAACCGCCGTACACCAACAGCATGATCAAGCTCAAGCGAAGCAGCACGCGGACGGTCCCGACGTACCATCGCGTCATCTCGTGTACGCCGCGATTGAAGACGGTGAACAGCCACATCAGCAGACGATTGATGACACGTGCGAGGATCCACACTGCCAGTGCGCATAGTGCCGCGGAGATCCAGGGAGTGAGCACGGTCACATTGAATTTGGCGTTGGGAAGGAAGTCTTTGATCCAGGGTTCGATCCACGGCGCGGCAAGGAAATAGCCGGCCAACGCACCGATCGCGATCAAGCCGATCTTCGGCAAGGCCTCGCCGTGACCGTCGGTGCGCGGGCGAAGCAGAAGCACAGCCAGTGCAGGGCTGAGTGTCAGCGAATTGAAAGCCGAGATCAGTGTCGAGATGGCGATGGTCAAGGCAAACTGCCGGTAGAACTCGCCGATGATTCCGGTGATGAACGCACAGGGGACGAACACCGCGGTCAGCACCAAACCGATCGCGATGACCGGCCCGGCGACCTCTTGCATCGCTTGGATCGCCGCGGTGCGCGGGGCAATGCCCGACTCGATATGCTGCTCAATCGCCTCCACCACCACGATGGCATCGTCCACCACAATGCCGACCGCCAAGACCAATCCGAAAAGCGTCAGCGTGTTCAGGCTGAAGCCAAACGCCGCCATCGCGGCAAACGTGCCGATGATCGCCACGGGGACGGCAACCAGAGGAATAATCGCCGCGCGCCAGCCTTGCAGGAATACCAGCACCACCAACGCTACCAGGATGACGGCATCGCGCAGGGCCTTGAAAACTTCCCGCACCGATTCCTGGATGAACGGGGTCGTGTCGTAGACAATCGCGTACTCGACACCCAACGGAAATCGCTGCCGGAGTTCCTCCATTTTGGAGCGAACCTGTTGCGCGGTCTCCAGCGCGTTGGAGCCAGGCAGTTGGTAGATCGACAGACCGACCGATGACTTGCCGTTCAGCGAGCAGATCTGGTCGTAGGCAATCGCGCCCAGTTCGGTTCGGGCGATGTCGCTTAATCGCGTGATGCGTCCCTCTTTGTCGGAGGTGACAATCATGTTGGCGAATTCCTCCTCGTCGGAGAGTCGCCCGAGCGTGGACATGGTGTATTGAAACACCTGGCCCGTGGGGGACGGCGGTTGACCGATCTGTCCGGCCGCGACTTGCGTGTTCTGCTGCTCGATCGCTTGAATGACCTGGTTGGTGCTCAATCCCCGCACCGCCATTTTTTGCGGATCAAGCCAGACTCGCATGCTGTAGTCGCGTTGGCCGAGGAACGCGATGTCGCCTACTCCCGGCAACCGCGAAAGTTCGTCGCGAAGTTGAATCGTCGCGTAGTTGCTCAAGTACAGATTGTCGCGCGTGCCGTCGGGGGAATAAAGATTCACCATCATCAAGACGGAGGGCGACTTTTTCTTCACCGTGACGCCTCGGCGTTTGACGAGGTCCGGCAGGATCGGCTGCGCCAGGGCCACGCGATTCTGCACCAGCACCTGCGCGAGATTCAGGTCGGTGCCGGGTCGAAACGTCACCGTCAGGTTATACGCACCGTCGTTGGTGGACTGCGAAGCCATGTAGAGCATGCCTTCAACACCGTTCACCTGTTGCTCGATCGGAGCCGCAACCGTGTCGGCGACCACTTGCGCATTGGCGCCCGCGTAGACCGTCGAGACTTCCACTGTTGGCGGAGTGATCTCCGGGTACTGCGTGATCGGCAGGACGAAGACGGCAATGCCCCCGGCCAGCGTGATCACGGTGGACAACACAGTGGCGAAGATCGGTCGGTCGATGAAGAATCGTGAAAACATGGTGTTATCTGGGTGACGACGGAGCGTCGCTGGGGTCGCTCTGTTTTTGCGAAGTGGTCTTGGTTGCGGGGGTTGCCAGCCATCGCCAGGTGCGATTTGCGGCGCGGATCGCCGGACCGCCTCGCAGGAGGTCGAGCGTCAACCGGCTGGTTTTCGCGATCCAACCTTGATGCCAATGCTGCCAACGAGCAAAACGATCGATTACGAAAAAGAATACGGGTGTCAGGAATACGCCGAACACCGTCACGCCGAGCATGCCCGTGAAGACCGTAGTACCGAGTGCTCGACGCATCTCAGCGCCGGCGCCTTGCGCCATCGCCAGCGGCACCACGCCGAGAATGAAGGCCGACGAGGTCATCAAGATCGGACGAAGGCGAAGTCGACACGCCGCCAGTGTCGCTTCCCTCGCGTCATCCCCCGACTCGCGTCGCAATTTGGCAAACTCCACGATCAAGATCGCGTTCTTGCAGGCCAATCCGATCAGCACCACGAAGCCGATCTGCGTGAAAATATTGATGTCGGATTTGGTGTAGGAGACGCCGGCAATCGAACAGAGGATGCATAGCGGGACGACCAGAATCACAGCCAGCGGTAACGCCCAGCTCTCATAAAGGGCTGCCAGCACCAGAAACACGAAAACAACCGATAGCCAGAACACCAGCAATCCGGTTTGACTGGAGAGTCGCTCGAGAAACGTGATCTCGGTCCATTCCGTCGCCATCGAATCCGGCAACTCCTTGCGCGCGATCGACTCCATCAAATCGATTCCCTGCCCCGTGCTGATTCCCGCGGCGACGTTGCCATTGATGGCGGCAGCGGGATACATGTTGTAGCGCGTGAGCACCAAGGGGCTGGTGACTAACCGGACATCACACAAGCTGCCGAGCGGCACCATGCCTCCGTGGCGATTGCGAACCATCAATCGTTTCACGTCGTCGACTTCGTTCCGGAATTGCCCTTCCGCTTGGACAATCACCTGCCAGGTGCGACCGAATCGATTGAAGTCGTTCACGTACCGCGAACCCATGTAGGCCTGCATGGTGCCGAAGAGTTCCCCCAGGCTTACCCCCTGCTGCAGGCAGGCATCCCGATCGACGTCGACGAAGAACTGCGGCGAGTTGGCCTTGTAGACCGTGAAGAGACCGGAAAGTTCGGAGTTTGAGTTTCCTTTTGCAACCAGGTTGTCGGTTTGAGACTGCAGTGTGCTGAGTCCCACGTCGCCGCGATCTTCGACCATGATCTTGAATCCGCCGGCTCGACCGAGCCCCGATACCGCGGGCGGCGGGAAGATGTTGATCGTCGCTTCCGGGATCTCCGCTGCACAGCGGTCTTTGATCCGCTTCATAACCGCATCGACGCCCAGTGACGGCTCGCGACGCTTGTCGAATCCGTCCAGGATGATGAACATCGAACCGAAATTCGATCCGTACGCGCTAAGCAAAAACGAGTTGCCGGCGACGGAGTTCACATTCTTGACGCCGGGTGTGCCGCGGGCGATCTCTTCCAGCTTGGCAACGACCGATCGCGTGCGTTCGGCGGACGACGAGTCGGGCAATTGCACGCTGGCGACCAGGTACCCTTTGTCCTGCGTAGGAATAAAGCCGGTCGGCAGGCGAACGAATCCCCAGTAGGTGAGCAGCAGCAGCCCGGCATAGATCAGCAAGACGAGGGCGGGAACGCGGAGCAGTTTACCGACGCCAAACAAGTAGCCCCGCGTCGATAGCCGCATTCCGAAATCAAAGCTGCGAAACAGCCATCCCAAGAGCAGATCGAACAGTCGTGTAAGCAGATCGCGATGCCCATGCCTGGGCCGCAGCAGCAGCGCGGCGAGTGCCGGACTGAGCGTCAGCGAGTTCACGGTCGAAATTACCGTCGAAACGGAGATCGTCAGCGCGAATTGCCTGAAGAACTGACCGACGATTCCGGAGAC
>JBJOLO010000367.1:0-11671 GCA_046045565.1 Planctomycetota bacterium
TTAACCACGAAGGGCACGAAGAGCACGAAGGGAAGAGAGAGGGAAAGAGTTTTTTTGGGATGAGTTTATTTGGGCGGTGGCCTCGGCAAATGCCTCGTGGGGATTGCCTCCGTTGAATGAATGAACAGAGCCAAGACATTGCTCGGTTCCCCAAAAAACGGCCAACTCTCGAACGAATAAAATCACGCTGCTGATTCCCGTCGCCCTATCCACCCTTCCTCTTCTTCCCTTCGTGCTCTTCGTGCCCTTCGTGGTCCAAATCTTCCCAGCCTGAATCTCCTCGGCCAATCTCTTCGTGGTTCCATCCGCCTGCCTGCCGTTGGCGGTAAACGCTCATGCAACAAACCTGCCACGCCACGACAGAATTCTGTCAGGTTTTACCGCTACGCCCGTTGCAATCTGTCATTTTTGTGCAATATTTGAAATAGGCTTTGCATACACAGGCTCGTTTTCAGTCACTTTGTGGTGCTTTTCGCGGATTGCATGCTGGCAGACGATCGACGAACCCGGTTGCTGGAACTCGTTCGCATCCGCGGATTTGCCTCGCTTCCCGATTTGGCCGAGGAACTACAGGTTTCGGAATCGACCGTCCGGCGCGACCTAGACTTCCTGGAAGAGACCGGTTCGGCCAAAAGGACGCATGGCGGCGTTTTTTACACCGGACCGTCCCCGAAACTCACCCACTTCGACCAGCGACAAGCGGCCGAATGGGAACGGAAACGGCAGATCGCGAGATTGGCTGCCACGCTGATCGAAGATGACGACACGCTGCTGCTTGACGGTGGCAGCACCACCTACGAGCTGGCTCGCCTGCTCGTAGGGCGTCCGCTGCAAGTCGTTACCAACTCGCTGCCCGTGGCGAACCTGTTCACGCGTAGCGACCGGTCCGACCTGGTACTGATCGGCGGCTATGTCCACAGCCGCACGGGAGTATCGCTGGGCCCGTACGCCAACCAGATGCTGGCCGAACTGACGGCGCGGCGAGCGGTCTTGAGTGTCGCGGGAATTACCGAGCGCGGCTACTTCAACAGCAACTTGCTGCTCGTGGAAACCGAACGCGCGATGATGCGAGCAGCCGACGAAGTGATCGTGGTGGCGGACAGCACCAAGTTCGACCGGACCAGTTTGGCACTGTTGTGCGAGCTGGGTGGCGTCGACGTGGTGGTCGCCGACCATGAGATCCCAGACCGCTGGCGTAAGCGACTGGAATCGAATGGCGTACGCGTGCTGGTTGCGGAAGCGGCGACGGAAGAACGAACCACTGACGAACGAACCACTGACGAACGGACCGGCGTTGTCGGCTCGGAAAAAGGCGACGGCACTCCGTCGGAAGCGACAACTGCGAAACACTGATCGCGCGAAACACGGACCGCGAAACACGACGAACGAAACATTTTGAAACAAGCGTTTTCAGCGAGGCATTTTCAAATGGCAACTTTGCAGGGAACCGGGATGCCGGGATTAAACATGCAAGGACTTGACCGCGCCACGATCGAGCAGATTGTGCGGCAGATTGTTTTTCAGCAGGCGCCCGGCGCTCCCGCTGCGGCGGCCGCGAAGACGCCTGAGTCGGAATTGGTGGTGAGCATCTCGGCGCGGCATTGCCATCTTACGGACGAGCATGTGGAGATCCTGTTTGGACCGGGCCATAAGCTGACGCCGGATAAGTCGCTCTATCAGGACGGTTTTTATGCGGCTGCGGAGACGGTGATGATCGTCGGTCCGCGACGCCGCATGCTGCCGACTGTACGAGTGCTCGGCCCTACCCGGTCGGCCAGCCAAGTGGAATTGGCCTTTACCGACAGCATCTCGCTGGGCATCGACGCGCCGGTGCGTCACAGCGGGCAGATCGACGGCACGCCCGGCTGCGTGCTGGTCGGGCCGAAAGGCGTGGTGGAGCTGAGCCAGGGCGTGATCCGGGCGGCCCGGCATGTACACATGAATCATCGCGATGCGGAGCGCTACGGCGTTCGCAACGGTGATCAGATGAAACTGCGGATCGAGTCGCCGTTGTGCACGGTGGTGTTCGAGGACCTGCTAGTTCGAGCCGACGGCACGAGCAAGCTGGAGGTGCACATCGACACGGATGAAGGCAACGCCTGTTTTCTCGATCGCGCGACGCGCGTGGAACTGCTCAAGCAGGACCACGGGTGCAGTTGCCAGAAGAAGCATTAATCGTTTGCAGTGTGAGCCCGATCACGCGGTGATCGGCGCATGTTGATTTCTCATTTTGGGAGTACCCACGAAATGGCAAAGACGATGGAAGCGTTGGGCATGATTGAAACCAAGGGATTTATCGCCTTGGTCGAGGCGACCGACGCGATGTTGAAGGCTGCCAATGTGCAGTTCCTGGGCTGGGACAAAGTAGGCAGCGGTCTGGTGTCGGCATTCGTCACCGGTGACGTGGCTGCGGTGAAGGCGGCAACCGACGCCGGCGCGACGGCAGCAGGCCGGATCGGTGAGGTGGTCAGCGTCCAGGTGATTCCGCGTCCCCACGAGGACCTGGATATCGTTTTGCCGCCACCGGTCACCAAGCGAGGCGGCGGTCGCAGCAAGTCGTCGGACGAATAGTCGCACGACCCGTTTCGCGAATGCTGTTTCCCCCATCGGACATCAAGAACATCTGACGAAACATCTGACGAATAGGAATTGAACTCATGCAAAGCGCAATTGGATTGATTGAAACCAAAGGTTTGATCGGATTGGTCGAAGCGACCGACGCGATGGCCAAGGCCGCCAACGTGCAGATCGTGAAGCGCGTCGGCATCGGCGGTGCGTACGTCACCACGATCGTCTCGGGAGATGTCGGCTCGGTGCGAGCTGCCGTAGAAGCGGGTGCCCAAGCGGCTCAGCAGGTCGGCGAACTCGTGGGCAGCCACGTGATTCCGCGTCCGGCCGAAGGCCTGATCGACGCGTTCGTGTCGTAAGCTCCCCGTTTGCGACGCGCGGGTTTCGCCGCGACGTTTGCGAACCTGAACCGGACCGCATTGTGCCCGGGCCGGAGGATGACAGGGGCCCGGGGAAATGACCGCGTGGTGCGTAATCGCGCGGTGAGTGATCGCGTGGAGAAGGAGCCCTCCAAAGGAAGGCGAGGGAACAAGACCATGAAAATCCTGGTAGCCAATCTCGGATCGACCAGCTTCAAGTACCGATTGTTCGACATGCAGACTGAGCAGCAGATGGCTCGGGGCGGCATCGAGCGGATCGGGGCGGCGGAGAGTCCCTGCTTTGTGGAAGTGAACGGCGTGCGGCGGACAGCCAACATGCCGGTTCCCGACCACGCCGTGGCAGTGCGACGTTGCCTGGAGCAGTTGACCGACCCGCAAGGCGGCTGTTTGAAGGATGCAGGCGAGGTCGCGGCGATCGGTTTCAAAGCGGTTCATGGCGGCGCGATCAGCGGCGTGCAACGTGTGACGCCCGAGTTGCTCACGGCCATGGAAGCGATGAATCAGGTGGCACCGGCACACAACCCGCCCTACATCCGGGCGATGCGTTTGCTGGGCGAACGTCTGCCCGACATCCCGCTCGTGGCAGCCTTCGAGACCGGTTTTCACGCCACGGTTCCCGATTCGCTGCGGTACTACCCGATCCCGTTCGACTGGGCCGAGAAGTTGCATGTCAAACGCTGGGGGTTCCACGGAGCCAGCCATCGTTACATCGCCAACCGCATCGCCGATTTGCTGAAACGGGACGACCTGCGAACGATCTCCTGCCACCTCGGCGGCTCGAACAGCCTGTGCGGCATTCGCGGTCGCACGAGCGTCTGCACGACGATGGGCATGAGTCCGCAGTCGGGCTTGCCGCACAACAATCGCGTGGGCGATTTCGATCCCTTCGCGATCCCGGTGATCATGCGCGGGACCGGCAAGAGCCTGGAGCAGGTCTTGGAGGACCTGGCCGAGCATAGCGGTTTGCTGGGATTGAGCGGTGTGAGCGGCGACATTCGCGATCTGGAGGAAGCGGCGGCAGCCGGCAACGCGCGAGCCCGCCTGGCGCTCGACGTCTTCGCGGCCGAAATCCGCCGGCACCTGGGCGGCGTACTGGCCGAACTGGGCGGCGCGGACGTGATCGTTTTTACCGGAGGAATCGGCGAAAACGCCCTGCATGTTCGCTCCGCTGTGCTAGGAAATCTTCAGGGACTCGGCATTGAACTCGATCCGCAAGCCAACGCGTCGGCGAAAGGCGAATGCTGCGTGAGCAAGCCCGGCAGTCGAACGCAGATCTGGATTGTCCCCACCAACGAAGAACTCGTGGTGGCCCGGCAAACCCTGGAACTGCTCAGCAAGAAAAACTAACGATCTGAGACCGAACCGAAAGGATTGAGGAACCTCGCATGTTTCTTGCCAAAGTCACCGGCGCTGTGGTCTCGACGCAAAAGGTCTCGACGATGGTTGGCTACAAGCTGCTGGTCGTCGAGCCGTACCGGGTCGAACCGAACAAACGGCAGGAACTCGCCACGACGGGCCGAACCTTCATCGCGGTCGATACGCTCGGCGCAGGAGAAGGGGACTATGTGCTGATCACGCAAGGGTCGAGTGCGCGACTGACGCCGGAAACCAAGAATCTGCCGATCGACACCGTCGTCGTCGGCATCGTCGACCAGGTGCACATCGATCAGGCCTGCGTCTACGCCCGCGAACAAAACGGTTAACTCGTTAACCGAACCACCGAAACACGGAAGCACGGAAATACGGAACCAACTAACCACCTAACGAACCTATCGTCGTCGGCCATTGATCGACGACTTTGCCACCGAGCCAGAAGGAACCCCGCATGCAAGTCACTGAAGAACTTATCCGCAGTGTTGTGAGTCAAGTGCTTTCCGAAGTACGCCGAGCCCCGATGGTGGCGGGCCCGCGATTCACGGGCCGTCACGGCATTTTCAGCTGCGTCGACGAAGCAGTGGCCGCGGCACGAGACGCATTCGAGCAACTCTCGGAACGCTCGCTGGAGGATCGCCGGCGGATCATCGAAATCATCCGTCAGATCTCCATCAGCCAATGCGTCGAGCTGGGCACGATGGAAATGCACGAGACCAAGATCGGGCGCCTGGTCCACAAGATTGAGAAGCTGAAGACGCTGGGCGAGCGCACTCCGGGCGTCGAGTTTCTCCGCAGCGAAGTTTTTAGCGGCGACTACGGCCTGGCGGTGATCGAACATGCACCGTTTGGCGTGATCGGCGCCATCACGCCGGTCACGCACTCGTTGCCGACCTTAACCGGTAATGCGATCAGCATGATCGCGGGCGGCAACACGCTGGTCGTGAATCCGCATCCGAGCGGCAAGAAGGTGGCGGCCGAGGGCGTCAAGCGTTTCAACCAGGCGCTACTGAAAGAGATCGGCATCGACAACCTGATTTGCATCATCGCGGAGCCGACACTGGAATCAGCCAATGCGATCTTCAAGCATCGCGGAATCAATTTGATCTGCGTGACGGGTGGTCCCGCGGTGGCTCGGGCCGCTTTGAACAGCGGCAAGCGAGCGGTCGTCGCCGGTCCGGGTAATCCGCCGGTGGTGGTCGACGAGACGGCCGATCTCGATCGTGCCGCACGCTCGATCATTCGCGGAGCCTCGTACGACAACAATCTGCTGTGCATCGCGGAAAAAGAAGTGTTCGTCGTCAATTCGGTATTCGACAAAATGATGGATGCGATGGAAGCGGCCGGCGCCGTGCGATTGCAATCCCGCGAAGTCGATGCACTCACCAAAGCCGCCATCATCCAGGTCGGCGAAGGCGAACATCGTCACGACGCACCGTCGAAAGATTTTCTCGGACAGGACGCTGCCGTGCTGGCCAAAGCGGCCGGGCGCTCGGTGTCGGACAAGACCGAACTGCTGTTCGGCGAAACCGATCTCTCAAACCCGTTCATCAACGTCGAGCAAATGATGCCGTTCGTGCCGTTCGTTCGCGTGAAGAACGTGGACGAGGGGATCCAACGAGCCAAGGAAGCCGAGCACGGATTCCGCCACACAAGCATCATTCACTCGCACAACGTCCGCAACATGACCAACATGGGCCGCATCATGGACACCACGCTGTTCGTGAAGAACGGTCCCTGCATGGCCTCGCTCGGACTCGGCGGCGAAGGATACCTGTCGTTCTCCATCGCGGGACCGACAGGGGAGGGCGTTACCACTCCGCTGACGTTCACGCGAGAACGCCGCTGCTCGATGATCGACGACCTGCGAATCCTTGGCCGGCCGGCTCGCAGCCATTAAGAAGCAAGACCGGGGCAGCACGAACTTCCTTGCCCGACACAAACACTTCCCAAAGTACCCACAGAAGTAAACGTCATGCAGATTGGATTGGTAGTTGGCACTGCGACGGCGACCGTCAAGCATGCGTCGATGCACGGCTGCAAGTTGCTCGTCGTGCAACCTTTCCAGGCCGATGGCCGCACTGCCGACGGCGATCCGGTGCTCGCCGTTGACGCCGTCGGGGCAGGGCGGGGCGAACGCGTGCTGATCACCAGCGACGGACGCTTTTTGCGCGATCACCTGAAGGCCGATGCGACTCCGGCTCGCTGGAGCGTAATCGGGATCAAAGACTAGGCATTGCGAATCGTCCCTCGAAGACCGCTCGCACCAATCCACATCGTTCATTCCACTTCAAAACGTTTGAACTGAACCGCACTCCATGTCCACCTCCAGCACGCAACCCGAAGTCTTGCAGCAGGCCCTGCAGGATGCCATCGTCCAAGCGGTGCTGGAGCGACTGCGCGTGATGAACTCGAGTGGGATACGCCAGGCAGGACCGGCTTCGAGTGCCGCCGCAACAGCGGCAGCGACTTCCGCCGAAAAAGGGCCTGCAGAAAAGGCACCGTCGACCGCATCGAGTCCCGGCACCCTCGAACTGGCCGATCGCGTCGTCACGATGGCCAGCTTGTCGGGTCGATTGAGCGGCATTCAGCGGCTGGTTGTCCCGGCTCGAGCCGTCGTCACGCCGGCAGTGCGGGACCGGCTTCGCGAGTTGCGTATCGCCCTGGCTTTTGCGGAACCCGCGAAGCGGGCAAATGCAGCCCAAGCAGCCCATAACGCTCGACGACTGTACATCCACCAATCGGGCACGCGCGTCGATACCGCCACTTTGGTCGCTCGACTCGCCGCCACCACACGTTCCGAGTCGCTGGTGGGATGCCCGGTTCCGCAAGCGGCCAGGGAGCTCGCGGCCGTTTTGACCAACGAATCCACCTTTGGACTTTGGATCACGCCGCATTGGGCGGAGGCTCAGGGGTTGGCGAATCGCAGTTCGAACGTTCGAGCCGTCGTGGCCACCGATTTGCGGATGGTGCGGGAGGCGCGGCGAACGTGGAATGCGAACCTGCTGGTGCTCGATCCACACCGGACCGCGGCTGACGAAATAACACGATTAACTTGTGAGTTCATGCAATGCGAATCGGCGAAGTAATTGGAACCGTGACACTGAACCGGTGTCACCCGACCTTTATCGGCTGTCGCTTGAAAGTGACGGTGCCGATGTCCTTGCAGGACTTGAAGACGGGTCAACAACCGATGGCCGAGTCGCTCGTCGTTTGGGACGACCTGGGTGCCGGCATCGGCAGTCGGATTGCCATTAGTGAAGGCGGCGAAGCGGCTCAACCCTTTCGTCCGCTCGACAAACCTGTAGACGCTTACAACGCGGCACTGCTCGACCATATCGATCTGGCAGATAGCCGATCCTGAAACCAACGCTTTAACACGGGAAGGACATCACCGAGGTAACCTCATGGCCAACACGCACAAGATCAAGCAGGACATTTGCGAAATCGGTCGTCGGATTTACGACAAAGGCTTCGCCGCCGCCAATGACGGCAACATCACCGTTCGCATCGGCGAAAACGAAGTGCTCTGCACACCGACGATGCACTCCAAGGGATTCCTGAAGCCAGACGACATCAGCACGATCGACATGACGGGCAAACAGATCGCTGGCAGCAAGAAGCGATCGAGCGAAGCACTGTTGCACCTGGAGATTTACAAGCAACGGCCAGACGTGAAGAGCGTCGTGCACTGCCATCCGCCGCATGCCTGTGCCTTCGCCATCGCACGCGAGCCGATTCCGCAATGCATTCTGCCCGAGGTCGAAGTCTTCCTGGGCGATGTCCCGATCACGAAATACGAGACTCCGGGGGGACAGGCGTTCGCCGACACGATCCTGCCGTTCGTCAGTAAGACCAACATCATTGTGCTGGCGAATCACGGCACAGTGAGCTACGGCGAGAATGTGGAGCGTGCGTACTGGTGGACCGAAATTCTCGACGCGTACTGCCGCATGCTGATCCTTTCCAAGAGCCTGGGCCGCGTCAACTACTTCACGGAAGAGAAAGAACGCGAGTTGCTGGCGCTCAAGGACAAGTGGGGCTTCAGCGATCCGCGCAACACGGCGGAGTACAAGGATTGCGACATCTGCGCGAACGACATTTTCCGTGAGAGCTGGCAATCGTCGGGCGTGAGCCGCAAGGCGTTTGACGCGCCGCCGGCGATGGGCCCGAAAGCAGCAAGCGGTTCCGCATCCGCCACGATCGACAATCAGGAGGCGTTGATCCAGGCGATCACCGCGCGGGTGATGGAAGCATTGAGCCAGGGCAAGTAAGGGTCACCTGACGAGGTCGCCTGAATCGGTTCCACAAACACACACGACGGGTCGGAGAATAGCGGTATGAAAGTCAGCATTATCGGCGGTGGCGGACTGGTTGGTTCGAGTGCGGGATTCGCGCTGCAGTGCGGCGGAGTGGTTCGCGAGATCGCGCTCTTGGATGTCAACCAGGAACTGGCCAACGGGCAGGCACTTGACCTGCTTCACGGCTCGCCGAGCGTCGCGGATCAACGGATTGTCTCGGGTAGCTACGAGCATATTCCGGACAGCGACATCATCTGCATCACGGCAGGTCTGCGACGCAAGCCGGACGAAAGCCGTCTCGATCTGATCAACCGCAACACGGACCTGTTCGTCTCGATTCTCAACGACGTTGCGAAAGCCGGCGTGAAGAAAGACGCGATCGTGTTGGTGGTGTCAAATCCGGTCGATATTTTGACTTACGTGGCGGCAGATCGACTGGGGCTGCCGGTCAGTCGCGTCATCGGGCTCGGCACGCAACTCGACACAATCCGCTTCCGCAGCCTCATTGCGCAGCACTTACAGGCTCCGCCAACGCAGGTGAACGCGTTGATTTTGGGCGAGCACGGGGACAGCATGGTACCGATCTGGTCGGGAGCCACGATTTCCGGGTTGCCGCTCGACAAGTTCGCCGGTTGGACACCGAACGTTGCCGGTGAGTTGTTCACGCGGACGAAGGGTTCGGGCGCGGAAGTGATCAAGAAGAAAACCGGCGCCGGCTTTGCGGTTGGCATCGCGATTCGCGACGTGATCCACTCGATCTTCCTCAATCAGCGGCGCATTCTGCCGGTATCGAGCGTGATCAACGGCTGTTACGGCATTCGCGATGTGGCGCTCTCGGTGCCGACGATTGTCGGACGCGAAGGCGTGGTGGCGACGCGCGAAATTGAACTCTGGCCAAAAGAAATGCAGGCACTCCGCAATAGCGGACTGGTCCTGCGTCAGACGCTCGAGACGGTACTGGCTCGCATCGGACGTCAGAAACGCAGCTAAGCTCGGGTGCCACTGCCAGGTGAGCATGATTTTCTGAGGCCCTCAAGCCTCAGAAAAGCAGGATCACCTGACAGTGTCAGATCACACCACAGAAGCTGGAACGGCTGAACCAGGCCCTAATCTGAATCGGGGCCAGGTTGGAAGCTGGACTCATGGTCAGGTGACATGAAAAGCCTCTGCTGAAAAATCAGCTACATGAAGAGCCCCACTGCTTCGGTGTCCTTGTTCAGTACTTCCACCCCAGTCCCCTGGACTGGCTGGGGAGTTGATTACCAGTTCCTGCTTCTGTGGTCCAATCTCCACTGTCAGCCATGACCTGCAGGTCATAGCTGGCAGTGCCACCCAGATCAGTACTTCCACCCCAGTCCCCTGGACTGGTTGGGGAGTTGATTACCAGTCCCTGCTTCTGTGGTTCAATCAACACTGTCAGCCATGACCTGCAAGGTCATGGCTTGCAGTGGCACCCGAATATTTCAGAGTTCACAGCGTAGGCCGTGAATGTGAGGCAAATCAGGATCTTGTTGTCGAGGAGGTTCGTTGTAATACCAGCGGGCACTCGACCACTTCCAGTCTGTCGCTTTCAGGCAGAGGCCACGTCTCACTGGATTCTGGTGTATGTAATCGATCGATGAACGAATTGCTTGCTTCGTCCAAAGATTTCGATCGTAACCCGCTCCTTCCTGCCAGAACCGAAAGCACTCACGGCCCGGACGATCGCGAATGACCAGTTTCTTTAGCAAATTCGACTGCCGCTCGACCAAGCCTTTATGAATCGCTTTCGAAAACGGCTCTTTGACGACCTGCAAATAGGCACCAATGTCCGGTTCGTCATCCAGTGGATCAGTCAGAAGATGGACATGCTCGGGCATGAACACGAAGGCAACGAGTTGCCACCGACAACTCTCGTTCGCCGCATCGATGTACCGACTCAGTTTCCGCCGCCAGTCGTCATTCGTAAGCAACGGCAACGATTGATAACAGGAAAATGTGAATTCATGGAGATGGCCGGGCTCATGATAGTGCCGAATCGACTTGCCCTGTCGTGCTTGCTTCACAATTCGTGGTACGACCTCCAGACGGGGAGTAGCAGTTGCCCCATTATTCGCCTCACCCTTGAGCTCGGCCAGTCAGTTTTTTTCCAATTCAGTGCAGGGTATTGATACCACTCGAATGACGTCGGAACTGCTGAAGCAGACCCCCATCTGAATCGGGGCTGGGGTGGAAGCTGGATTGAAGGTCAGGTGACATGAAATGGCTCTGCTGAGAAATCAGCTAGACGAAGAGCCCAACGGCTTCTCTGTCCTTGTTCAGCAGTTCCACCCCAGTCCCCTGGACTGGCTGGGGAGTTGATTACCAGTTCCTGCTTCTGTGGTCCAATCTCCACTGTCAGCCATGACCTGCAAGGTCATGGCTGGCAGTGCCACCCAGATCAGCAGTTTCACCCCGGCCCCCTGAACTGGCTGGGGCTTGGGTGGCACTGCCAGGTGAGCATGATTTTCTGAGGCCCTCAAGCCTCAGAAAAGCAGGATCACCTGACAGTGTCAGATCACACCACAGATGCAGGAACTGCTAAAGCATCACCCAATCTGAATCGGGGCTGGGGTGGAATCTTGATTGAAGGTCAGGTGACATGAAAGGCTCTGCTGAAAAATCTGCCAGATGAAGAACCAACGGCTTCGTTGCCCTTGTTCAGCAGTTCCACCCCAGTCCCCTGGACTGGTTGGGGAGTTGATTACCAGTTCCTGCTTCTGTGGTGCAATCTGCACTGTCAGCCATGACCTGCAAGGTCATGGCTGGCAGTGCCACCCAGATCAGACAATCCTGGATTGGGTTCAGATCACACCACCGATGCATGAACTGCTGAAGCATCACCCAATCTGAATCGGGGCTGGGGTGGAATCCTGATTGAAGGTCAGGTGACATGAAAGGCTCTGCTGAAGAATCCAGCAAGCAGTAAAAGCCAACTGCTTCGGTGTCCTTGTTCAGCAGTTCCACCCCAGTCCCCTGGACTGGCTAGGGAGTTGATTACCAGTTCCTGCTTCTGTGGAACTGCTGAACAAG
>JBJOLO010000432.1:0-9260 GCA_046045565.1 Planctomycetota bacterium
CCTGCTTGTAGCCGCCTTGACTCTTGAAGTAAAGGATCAGCAACAGGTAGAGCACTGCCATCGTCAGCGGAATGTAGGAGGTCTGCGTCAGGGCCATCTTGCCGCCGAACAATCCCGCCTCACCCACCTTGGCCTTGTCATCCTCCGCCGTCTCCTTGGCCTTATCCCACCATTCGTTCAGGGCGACCACATTCTTGTCGTCCTTCTTCAGCTCAAACGCACGGCCTAACTCTTTGCCTCCGTCGTCCAGAACACCGACTTTCGCACCGTCGAGTCCCACCACGCTGTATGACAGGAAGTGGTTTTCTTTCTCGGCCTTATAACGGTCATAGACTTCCGCCGAATCGGTCTTCAGCTTGTTCGAGGCATGGTAGTCCTGCATAAAACCGATACCAGGACCGCCCAGCAATCCCGCGGACAACATGCCCGCACCACCGATCGCACCGATCGTGATCGCTCCGCCCTTCGGATACCGTTCCGAAACCACGGCCAACATCGTCGGCCACAAGAACGTCTTGCCGCAGGCATACACGGTCGCGGCAACCACGCAAATCAAACCGGTTGTCGCCGAGCCCAAAAGCTGCAAACCGGCGAAGCCGAGCAAACCGCTGACGAACAGCAAGCCCAGCGGCGAAATCTTTTCAACGATCGGGCCCGCGAAGAATCGCAAGGCGAACATCAAGCCCGACGTGTACACGAACAACAGCAACCCCTTCTGTGGAGAAGCCATAATCGATCCCGTAATCTTGCCGATCCACGAGTCCGTGCCCAGTTCTACGAAGCCGACCAACGCGTGAATCATCAACAAAACGATCATGATCGGAGCGAGCAACTGCGCGAACATCTCGCCGTAACTGACTCCGGCCTGGCTGGCTTCGGATTTCGGGAATCGCTGCCCGAAAAGCATCACGCCGTACAGCACGACCGGCACCATGAACAACGACATCTGCACTTCCCAAGCCACCGGCTTCGCACCGTCCGGATTCATGAAGTACGAGAGCAAACCACCGACGATCAGTCCGCCCGGCCAACCGGCGTGAAGAATGTTCAGGTAATGCGTCTTGTCACTGGGGAACAGCGTCGCGACCAGTGGATTGACCACCGCCTCGCAAATACCGTTACCGATAGCGAAGAGGAACATTCCCCAAAAGAGACATTGGAACGCAGCCTCTTTCCCGCCCGTCTTGAATGCCGCATCGGCAGCGAGCGTCAGGACCGCAGACAGAAAATGCGTGACGAACGCCATCGTCATCAACGTGCCGTAGCCGACCTTATCGGCGATAAAGGCACCAATCAAGATGATGATGCCGAACCCGGTCAGACCACCACCGGTGATCTCACCCAACTCGGTCATCGTGAAGCCGTATCGCTCAGCCCACTGCCCGAGAATACCGCCACGAATGGAGAATCCCACGCCGGCGGCCAAGATAGCCATGAAGCCGGCCCACAAAAGTCGTTTCGAATTGTATTGGGTGCTCGAAGTAGCCGTTGACATAATGATTGCGTCTCAAACACACGGTCGGATGGACTTGGGGGCGGCCGCCGATCGATCTCGCCCTTCCAATTGGCCGTAGAGAATCGCACGGCCGCTAGCAAAAGTCAACTAGGACCAGGAGGCGGCAACCACTTGCCATCACCGCACGGGACCAGCACATGGTGCCGCCACAGGTCGGAACGACTTGCGGCAACACGCTGAAGCAACCGTCCCGCTAGCAGCCCTCGCCCGTGAGCAGGCTACAACCGTCAGCAAGTCGCGGTCGCGGCCCGACGGAGCCGAACGAGCAAATGCTGCGGGTTATGCGGCCCATCGGCGGACAGGCCCCGAGACCGCGCAGAGTTCCATCTTGACCCAATCGGCCAAGCCAGCCTACGATTTCCCAGCTTGAAACTCTTGAATGTCCGGACGGAACCGGGCACGAGCGACCTCGATGAGGATGCGCATGGCAGCGCGGTCAGACACTCGGTCAGAGAGCCCGTCAGGACGACGCTACGCCGGCGGCAAATACGCCGTCGCGGCGATCCTCCTCGTCGCGTTGCTGCTGCGTCTCGGTGCCGGCTGGTGGTGGCAGGCGCGTTTGCCAGCGGGAAGCCGCTTCGGCTTCGCCGACAGCGAGAGTTACTGGCAGCTGGCTCAGACCATTTATCGCGGCGAACCGTACCAGTTTGCCAACGAGGACGCGAAGATCTTTCGCACCCCGGGCTTTCCGCTCGTACTAAGCAGCGTCATGTTTCTGACGCGCGATGATAATCCGTCGGTCTACTGGGCGCGCGGACTCACGGCGATCCTGGGCACCATTTCGGTTGGCGGCGTGATGTTGCTCGCGAAGCAACTTTTCGATGGCCGTGCCGCAGCCGTTGCCGGCATCCTGGCGGCGTGCTATCCCGAATCGATTTCGCTCGGCATGCTGGTGCTGAGTGAATCCGCATTTTGTCCATGGATGCTCCTTCATCTTTCCGCCTGGATTGCCTCGCTGCAGCAATCGCGCGGCAAGCGCGCGATCGGCTGGGCGCTCTTGGGCGGAGCCGCATCGGGCGCCGCCGTGCTTGTGCGCCCCAGCTGGCTGTTGTTCCTGCCCTTCGCATCCGCCTGCGGCTGGCTCATCGCGCCGCCTCGCACACGACATCTGAAACTGTTCAGCGCGATGACTGCCGCAATGATCGTCGTGTTGCTGCCATGGTGGATTCGCAATTACCAAGTCGCCGGCTCGTTTGTACCCACCACGCTGCAAGTCGGCGCGAGCCTCTACGACGGCATCAGTCCGACCGCCACGGGGGCGAGCAACATGGAGTTCGCACCGCGTTATGTCGAGATGCTCCGCGAGCGCGATCGGGAGGCACCCGACACTTCCGGAAAAACCTTTGAAGAACGGCTCGACCGCTGGCTGCATGCCGAATCGGTTGCCTGGGCCCGATCGCATCCAACCGAAGTCGTGCGACTCGCAGCGGTGAAGTTGATGCGGATCTGGAGTCCCTGGCCGAACGACCAAGGCTTTTCGAATCTCCGCATCGCCATCATCAGTGCCGCAACCTTCCTGCCGATGGTGATCTGCATCGCGGCGGGCGTCCATCATACCTGGCGCCGAGGCTGGAGCTATCAGCTTTGTGCGGTGCCCGCGGTGTACTTCACGCTCCTGCACATGGTCTTCGTCGGCTCCATCCGTTACCGCCAGCCCGCGATGCTGACCTTGATCGTTCTGGCAGCCGGCGCCATTGCGACTTGGATCCCCGCAAGTCACAGCAACGACATCAATTCGCTCTCCAACTCGAATTTGAACCCGGACCCGAGCATAAGAAACGGCAACGACCGCGCAAGCCGCACATAGTTCGCGAGCTTCGCACCATCAAGGATCGATCATCGTGGCAAGGAATGCCTCGCCTACAACTCGACCAGCCGCACCGCCGCGACCGGGAATCGTGTCGCGGTTGGTGAGTATGCTCACGCAGGTCGTCTCGACCTTGCTGGTCCTGGGCGCGATCGGCGCGATTGCCTGGGTGTACTTGCTGGGCCGCGTCGATCGCGAGATCCGCTCGGCGGTCGAAAGCCAAATCGCGCAGCAGCTGGGCTCCTCGGGCTTGCGTGTTACAGTTGGATCAGCCCGACGCGTCGAAGGTCGCGGCATCGAACTGCGAAATCTGCGCATCGCACGCTCATCCGAAGCCACTTCGCTTCTCGATCTGGAAGAGGTGTTTCTGGTTTGCAACGCCGACGTCGAACGACTGGCCACTCGCCAGATTGATATCCAGCATGTGGAGATCAAGCGGCCGCAGCTGCGGATCGTCGAGGACGCCGCGGGTCGATGGAATATTCCCTCGCTCTCGCTGCAAGGCTCAGGCATGAAAAAGCCGCCGACCATCTCGCTGCACGACGGCCAGATCTCGGTCAAGCTCGCCAACGGCAAGACCACACTGCTGCGGAGCGTTGAAATCGACCTGCAGCCCGAACCGACCGCCAACAACGCGAACGGATTCGAGCAACCGTTTGCGATCAAGGGCACCTTTTCCAGCGACCATTTTCGCCACGCGGAGCTTCGCGGTCAGATCGACCCCAGGACGCAAAGCTGGGAAATCGACGGCCAGGTACAGGAGTTCATTTTCTCTCCGCGCTTGACTGAAGCGTTGCCTTTGCCTGTCGAAGCGGAGCCGCTGACGTCGTTGACCGCCACCATTCAACTCGAGTTTCACAGCGCACACTATCGCAAGCTCGGTGAGTCCCCCACGTTTTCGGTCGCAGCACGCGTCGAGAACGGACACTGGGAGGATCCGCGCGTTCCCTTTCCGATCACGGATATCAAGGCAACGCTCCATGCTTCGGAATCGGAATTGCGCATGGAAGACTTCTCGGCTCGCTGCGGCAAATCCACCCTCGAGATGGCGGTCTCCTTGCAAGGCTACTCCGCTCAAAGTCCCTGCGAGATCCATTTGCATGCGCGACATTTTGAACTGCTGCCGGAGCTTCTGCCGTCGTTCCCCGAATCATGGCGTGTTGCCTGGGACAAACTTTCGCCAGCAGGAATCGTGCACGCCGATGTCCATGCGATCTACGACGGGAAAGTCTGGCAACCGAATGTGGTGGTGGATTGCCTCGACACGTCGTTCGCGTACTATCGATTCCCCTATCGCATGACGGAAGGGCGAGGCCAATTGCAATTCAAAGACGGGTTGCTGACGACGGACAATTTCCAGGCGATGGCCCGCGATCAGGTTGTTCGTTTTCGAGCGCAAGTGCGCAATCCGGGTCCCGAGTTTCGCGGTGTGGTGGAGGTCGAATCGAATGGTCCGGTGCCGATCGACGAGAAAATGATCGCGGCACTCGAACCGAAAAACCAAAACATCGTCCGGCTGTTTCGGCCACGAGGAGCCGCGACGATCTGGGGACGATTCGAACGCAAGCCGGACGGACAATTCGATCGACGCATTCAAATCGGGTTGGCCGACTGTTCGATCGAGCACGAACTGTTTCCTTACCCCTTGGAACAGGTGTCCGGCAATCTGATTTACACCAATGGCCATTGGCGATTTGCGGAACTGCGAGGCGTGAAAGACACCGCCTACGTGGTCGGGCAAGGGGCATGGAACCAAACCGAGGTCGGCGAATTATCGATGCGATTCGAAGCGACCGATGTGCCGCTCGACGACAAACTGCGTCGCGCACTCAAACCGGGTGCTCAACGACTCTGGGGTAACCTGCGTCCTCGCGGATCGATTGACCATCTGACGATTGACATGCGATACGAGTCGAACTCGCGGAACTTCGGTCTCGATGTGCGCGCACAGAAATGGGCACCGCAGGCGAATCTGGAAGGGAGATCGATCAGCTTCCAACCGACGTGGCTGCCCTACACCTGGGATAACGTGACCGGCTCCATGCGATACGACAACGGTCGCATCGAGTTGACCGATGTCAAGGCAAACCACGGGCAGACCACCATGGCACTCGCCGGCCAAGGCCAGTTCGCCAAAGATGAAAGCTGGCAACTGCAGTTCGACAAGTTCCTGCTCAGCCGCATGAAAGTGGACCGCGAGTTACTTGGTGCGTTGCCGTCCCATGTCGCGCAGGCGTTGGCTCGAACTTCCTTCGACGGCCAGGTGGAATTACAAGGCAATGTCGGAATCACCGGTGCGGCAGGCAACACGCCCAGCATTCGCTTCGATGTGGCGGCCGACGTGGAGAACGCCAGCCTGTCGACAGCGGTGCCGTTGGAACGCATCTGCGGGCAAATGCAAGTGCGCGGCATGGCGAACGATCGAGGACTCACCGGTCGTGGCGACCTGCGGATCGACTCGCTGATCTGCAAAGGAGTTCAAGTCACGAATATCCGCGGTCCGGTCTGGCTGCATTCCGATCAGATCGTCTTCGGCGATTTCCTGGAAAGCCAAAAGCCACCCGACCGAGCGCCTCGCGCCATGACCGCAAAAATGTTCGGCGGCGCGGTCGCGGGTAACGCCCGACTGTTTTTCGCCCCCGATACACCATTCGACTTTGATGCCGTGGTCGATCATGTCGATTTCGCCGCAGCGGCTCGCGATCTGATGCCGCAACACGGCGACGTCGTCGGCAAAATCTCGGGCAGCGTTCGCATGCAAGGCACCGCCGCCGGACTACACACATGGCGAGGACGCGGAACGGTGCGACTGACCGAAGCCGACCTGTACGAAGTGCCGGTGATCCTCAACCTGTCCAAAGTGCTGAAGGCCGGCAAGCCCGACCGGACCGCCTTCACCATGTGCGACACCATCTTCCAACTCGAGGCGAATCATATCTACCTGGAAAAGATCGACTTCAAAGGCGAAGCGCTGACACTGAAAGGCAGCGGCGACCTAAGCCTCGACCGACGCGTGAACCTGCTGTTCTACGCCATCGTCGGTCGCGATGATTTTAACCTGCCGATTATTACGCCGGCACTTGCCGAAATCAGCAAACAACTGGTTCAAATCAAAGTGGAAGGTGGCATCGATGATCCGAAGATCACCAAAGAGGCGGTCCCCGTGATCAACGAAGCAATTCAACAGATGTTCCCCGAACTGGCGGCTCGCTCGCAGGCTCGAACCACCGTCCGCGAGGAAGGCAAACAAGATGGCCGGGCGTTTCCTTTGTTGCGCCAAAGCCTCGAACGAAACGGGCTCACGCCCAAGAGGTGACACGCAAGAGGTGATCTGATGAGTATTGGTCCATTAGGCACGCTATCGAGCATCGCCGCATCGCCGCTAACGCAAGCGACCACCGCCGATGCCGACCGGATCCGTCACGAATCGGCAAGCCACACACGCGAGGTGGCCGGCAACCGGGCCACCGAGGAAGCGGCAGGGATCGGCGCGACCGAGGAGGAGCAAGCCGCAGACGAGCGGGATGCAGACGGCAGACGCTTCTGGGAAGAGACAGCCAGGAAGCGCTCGGAAGCGGAAGCGGCCGAAAATGAATCGCGTCCCGCCAAAGATCCGCATGGCGACTGCGGAAATCAACTCGATCTGCAGGGCTAAACCAACCACGGCCCGCTTGCCCCGCCGTCGACGCCGCTGCATCCGCGTTGACGTGGCCGAAAGCAGGCCAGCCGACTACAATGCGTGCTCGCCAAACCCGTCCGCGGTAGCGGCCCGCTGCCGCGTACCGGTTCCTTCCGGCGACAAGAACTACGACTTCACTGCATGCCGATCCGTGCCTGCAGGTTCAACGTCGTATGCCATCCCGATTTCCATACCGCACCACGATCACACCTCGGAGTAACCATGCGATTCACGAAGATGCACGGCGCCGGCAATGACTATGTCTACATCAACTGCTTTGACCAAGCGGCGCCGGCCGATCCTGCGGAACTCGCAAGGCGGATGGCTCATCGCCATTTCGGTATCGGCGGTGACGGCATCATCTTGATTCGACCGTCCGAACGCGCCGACGCCCGCATGCAAATGTTTAATGCCGACGGCAGTGAGGCGGAGATGTGCGGCAACGGCATTCGCTGCGTCGCCAAGTTTGTATATGACCATGGCATCGCGAAGAAGAGTCCGTTGAAAATCGAAACCGGTGCGGGCGTGCTGACATTGGAGGTGGAGACCGACGGCCGTGTTGTCCAGCGCGTGCGCGTTGATATGGGCGAACCGATTCTGGAACCGGCGCGAATCCCCGCCAAGTTTGCGCAAAACCCGGTCGTGAATGCAGCACTCGAAGTCGCCGGCCGCTCGGTGCCCGTCACCTGTGTCTCGATGGGCAATCCGCATTGCATCGTCTACGTGGAAAAAGCGACCGACGAGTGGGTATTGCGGATCGGCCCGCAAATTGAAAACCATCCGGCATTTCCGGCGCGAGTGAACGTCGAGTTCATCGAAGTGCTTTCGCCCAAGGAGGTCCGGCAACGGACTTGGGAACGCGGCTCCGGCGAGACCTGGGCCTGCGGCACGGGTGCGAGCGCCGTTTGCGTTGCCGGTGTGCTGACAGGACGGACCGAGCGTCGGATCATCAATCACCTGCTCGGCGGTGATTTGGAACTGGAATGGAACGCCGCCGACAATCGTGTTTACATGACAGGTCCGGCCACCGAAGTGTTCAGCGGCGTGTGGGACGAGTAACAGACAGCGTTCACGAAAGGATGCGTGACGGTGAAGCTTCGAAGTGCCTGGCTGAATCGACTGATTGGCCTGGGATTCTCCACGCTTGTCCAGCGGTGGTGGGGCACAATCGATTACCAAGTCGCCTGCTACGACAATGCCAGCGATGTGGCTCATCGAGACTTTCAAGGTCCGATCCTGTATTGCATCTGGCATGAGTACACGCCGGTTCCCTTTTACCTACGGCCGCACTCGCGTTTGTCGCTGCTCTCCAGTCGGCACGGCGACGCGGAGATCCTGTCGCAAGCCGCGCGCTTTGCAGGCTACGAATGCATTCGGGGATCAACGGCGCGAGGCGGCACCAGCGCCTTGCGTCACCTGTATGCGCACGGCAAGCAGCGAAATCTGGCGATCGCACCCGACGGGCCTCGCGGGCCGCGCCGCCAATTTGCGGCCGGCCCGATTTACCTCGCATCGCGACTACAAATCCCCATCGGATTAATCGCGCCCGGATACGATCGCCCGTGGCGACTGAAAACCTGGGATCAATTCGCCATCCCGCGCCCCGGTTCGCGCTGCCGAATTATCCTCAGCCCGCCCATTCGCATTCCCCCTCACATCGATCGCCACGAAATCGAAAACTGGCGGCAGCGCATCGAAGTGATCTATCAACAATTAACGCAACGAGCTGAAACCTGGGCAGAGCAGGGGGGACGCTACGAAAATCAGCGCCCCGTTACGCGACAAGGCTGCGCGAATTGCCGCATGCTGCCCCTTCCCGATCCCAACAAAGACTGCTCGCCAAGCATCGCGAACGAGATCCGACAAGTTGCCTGACATCGGATTGTGTTTCAGCCTGATTGGTGTGATCACAACCTGATCCGGGTGCCACTGCCAGCCATGACCTCCCAGGTCATGGCTGACAGTGACGATCGGACCACAGAAGCAGGAACTGGAATCCACTCCCAAGCCAGTCCAGTGAGCTGGGGTGGAACTGCTGAACAAGGACAACGAAGCAGTGGGCTCTTCTGTCTGTTCAGGATCAGAGGCCAGCCCGTTTGGTGTCACCTGACCTTGAACCCGATTCCACCCTAGCCCCGACTCCGATTGGGGCGTGTTTCAGCAGCTCATGCTTCGGTGGTGTGATCTGACAGTGCCACCCAATTCAGAACTACCTGATCCGGGTGCCACTGCCAGCCATAACCTTACAGGTCATGGCT
>JBJOLO010000532.1:0-4351 GCA_046045565.1 Planctomycetota bacterium
TTAGCCAAGCATGTCGTCAGCAGACACCCACCCTGACCCGGGAAGCCAGGCAATCCGGTCAGCGCCGTCGCAATCCGGATCCCCAAAATCCAAGACACACACATTCGACCCGCCAACCGCATCGGCCAAGCTCAAACGTGTGTGTCTTGGAATCGAGGAGGATCCCGAATGTGCAGCTAAACGTTGTGACGGCTTCCCGGCTTTTGGCGGTTGCAAAGCGGCGCGCACGTGAGCGCGCGTTGTCGCTCAAAAACTGCATGCCGCACACGGGTGAAAGGCCTCGATCGCGAGATGCTCTGGAATGGGCCGGCCTGCAAAAAAACTTTTTTGGTGCCTTTGGAACTCCGCGACTGCGACCCGCGTAGAATAAGTGGAGAGACGGCGGATGAGTCCGAATTCCGAGAGCCTGTTAAGGCTTCGCATCCGCCACGATGCCGTTGGCACGAGCGGCTTGTGGCGCCACTAAAGTGGAGGACCCATTGGTTGGAGTTTGCCGTCTGCACCGGGCTTCGCCGCCAACGGCCTTGCCAATCGTCGGGTTGAGGATCTCGGCGTGGTAAGGCAGCCATGCGGGCGACGCAACGAGACTCGGTGCCGGTGGTAAACAGTTCTGAGTCTCTCCGGCCCGGCCGCTGCCGGGCTTTTTTTATGCGCTTCGTCTCGAAGCCGCCTCCACCAGAGCGTTACGCCAGCATTTCACGCACAACGCGGCCGTGCACATCCGTCAACCGGAAATCGCGACCGCTGTGTCGATAGGTCAATTGCTCGTGGTTCAGCCCCATCAAATGCAGCAGCGTTGCGTTTAGATCGTGCACGTGGACCGGGTCGCGCGTTACGTTGTAACTGAAGTCGTCGGTCTCGCCATAGGTGATACCAGATTTGATTCCCCCGCCCGCCATCCAGATCGAAAAGCAGCGACCATGATGGTCGCGTCCGTAGTTTGTCGGCTCCAACTTCCCTTGGCTGTACGTGGTACGCCCAAATTCGCCACCCCAAACAACCAACGTCTCGTCAAGCATGCCGCGTTGCTTGAGATCGCGCAGTAGTGCCGCTGCCGGCCGATCGATGTCGCGACATTGCAATCGCAGGTCGCTCGGCAAGTTGTAATGCTGATCCCAGCCGCGATGATACAGCTGAATGAATCGCACTCCCCGCTCGGCCAGCCGACGCGCCAGCAGGCAATGGGCTGCGAATGTTCCGGGCTGCGTGACACGGTCGCCGTACGATGCGAGTGTCTCCGCGGACTCCTTGCTAACATCGACCAGTTCCGGAACCGACTGCTGCATTTGAAACGCCATCTCATACTGTGCAATGCGGGCGGCGATTTCGGGATCACCTTGTCGCGCCTGCTGACGGCGATTGAGAGCAGCAACGACATCCAATTGATCGCGTCGGGCCACCCGATCGATACCAGCCGGACTGGAAAGATAGAGCACCGGGTCGCCTTTACTCCGCAGTGCTACCCCCTGATGATTCGACGGCAGGAAACCTGAACCCCACAGCCGCGCATAAAGCGGATCGGCTGGTCGAGCCGCGCTGCCATCCGACAACAGCACGACAAACGCCGGAAGGTTTTCGCTCTCCGAACCTAAGCCGTAACTCAGCCAAGCACCCATACTCGGCCGACCTGGCTGCTGGTGACCCGTTTGCAGGTACGTCACCGCTGGATCGTGATTAATTGCTTCCGTATGCATCGACCGCACCACACAAAGCTCCTCCGAAATCGATCCGAGTTCCGGAAGCAATTCGCTAAACCATGCTCCGCTTTTTTTCTGCTGGACGAAATCAAAATGAGACGCGGTGACGGGAAACGACTTTTGACCGCTCGTCATTCCGGTCAATCGCTGTTCGCCTCGCACCGCAGCCGGTAGTTCCTGTCCGTGCAGCTTGCGGAGTTGCGGCTTGTAGTCGAGTAGCTCCAGCTGCGACGGACCACCGTGCATAAACAAGTAGATGATTCGCTTCGCACGGGCCGGAAAATGCACGCCGACGTGCGGCCTAGGCGATCCTGCCAAACCTTCACTCAGCAGCGACCACAGCGCCACACTGCCCAGTCCAAGCGGGCCATGCCGCAGGAATTGCCTCCGACTCGCCTGCATGTCCACGGTTACCCTCTCGATTTCTTGGGGATTTGCCCAAAGGCTTTCGCGTCGCGCAAAGACCTATCGTTTCGAAATCGCTTCATCCAGATTCAAAACCGAATGGGCAATGAACGACCACGTCGCCCGCTCACAGCGTTGCTCCAGCGATTCTTGACGAACCGCCGGCGAATTGGCTGTCATGCCCAAGAACTTGCCGGCCGATTCGGGATCATCGCCGAAACGCTCGCGCTGACGCTTAAGCAACCCGAGCATCAGTTCTAATTCATCGGCATCCGCGTCGCGCGTTAACACCGTTTGCCACAGGAACTGCATGCGCCCCCGGTCATCACCCGGAATCTGCATCAAGCACTCGGCAAGCGACTTGGCTGCGGCAACGAATGTTTCATCGTTCAGCAGCACCAAGGCTTGCAACGGAGTATTCGTCGCTTGCCGTCGTGCCGAACATTTTTCTCGCGTCGGCGCATCGAATGTCAGCAGCCAAGGCGGCGGCGATTGTCGCTTGATGTAGCTGTAAAGACTCCGTCTCCACAGGCCGGCGCCCAGATCGGGCACGTAGGAATCCTCAGCGTTGTACGACACTTCCTCCCACAATCCGGACGGCTGAAGCGGCCTCACGCTCGGACCGCCCACACGATTTACCATCAAGCCCGACACCGCCAGTGCCTGATCTCGAATCATCTCGGCCGACATCCGCCCCCGAGGCCCTCGCGTTAGCCAACGATTTGTCCGATCGGCGTCCAACCGCGCACCCTGCTCATGCGCGGACCGTCCGGGAACACGCTCCGCACTCTCCTGCCGATACACTCGCGATGTGACCAGCAGGCGCATCAAGCGTTTCAGATCCCAGCCGCTATCGAGATACGTGGCAGCCAGCCAATCCAACAATTCCGGATGCGAAGGCCGCTCCCCTTGTATTCCAAAATCCTCGACCGTGGTGACCAGCCCCTCGCCGAAACAGTGACGCCATAATCGATTCGCCGCAACACGTGCCGTCAGAGGATTGCCAGACGCCATCAGCCAGCGGGCAAATCCCAAACGATTTTTCGGCTCATGCTCCAACCAATTGCCCAGTGCAGCCGGTATCCCCGGTTCCACCGTCTCGCCCGGCTGATCGTATTGGCCACGCAACAGGATTCGCGTTGCACGCGGTTCCGGCAATTCCTGCATCACCAACGCCGTCGGGATCGCTTTGCGATACTCCTGCTCCGCGTTGTGTGCTGCCTTGCACTGCTCAAGCAGTTGCCTCGCTTCACGCCGTTCCCGCATAAGCGTGTCGTCCGAGGCTCCCTGCGGAACCCCCGTCGCCCTCGACCGCTCGTTGGCCTCTGACAAATAGAACTCCAGAAGCGATTCGCGATCTTTAGCCGAACGATCTTTCGCCGGAATGCCCAGGATTCCGCTTACACGATCGTGCCAGAACCGATGATTCGCCGTGATTTCTCCCTCCGCACAAGCGACGATCCGCACCTCATCGATCCGGCCATAAAACCCGAGCCCCTCGTCGCGTCGTCCGATCCGCAACGGTTCCGCGTTCCGCATGCTGCCCGACAAGTTATCGCGAAGCACTCGCGTCGCCGCACGTTTGCCGTTCACGAAAATGCGCAAGCCTTTCGCACTCCCCGAACCATCGTACGCGACTATCAGCTGATGCCATTGCTTACTCGGGATCACCTCAAGCGTCGTCATCTCGATCGCATTCACACCCCACGAATGCACCAGGTGCACTTTGACCATACCCTTGCCGAACAGCACCTCGATGCCTCGTCGATCGCCATCAGGCTGAATCAACGACAATGGACAGCTGAGTTGTCCATCGGGTTGCACCCAAAAACCAATCGTCCAGGGTCCATCCGGATCAAATCCCGCCAACGTTGCCTCAACATGCCGTGTCCCGTCGAACTGCGCACACGGTCCCAACACTCCAGACTCGTAAACCAGCGTCGTCCCTTTGGATGTCGCTAGAGGTGCCAGTTGACCGCTGAACGGTTCGTAAAACAGATTTGAGGCCTGCTCCATCGCCCGCTCGCCGCTTCGCTTGCCATCATCTGATTGGTCGGGCGTCAGTAATAATCCCAGTGACTCGAGCGGCCTGTTCGACTCCCAATCGGCGAGTACCGACTCGATTTTCACCTTGCGGGGCGCAAAAGCTGCATCGGCTTGACGCACCTGCTCTGCCAGTTCTTTGAGACGCGATGTTTGTTCCTCCGTTACGACCTCAATCTTCGGCGGCGGATCATCGTTAGTGATCA
>JBJOLO010000576.1:0-3380 GCA_046045565.1 Planctomycetota bacterium
ATGGCTATCGAGGCCCCCAAGTCACCGCAGCGCGTCCGCGCGGTTACGATCTGCCGCTCTGCTGGATCCCGCGTATGACCGACAATTCCAGCGGCGGCCAAATCTGGGTTACCAGCGATCGCTGGGGACCCCTGCAAGGCCAACTGCTTCATTGCTCGTTTGGCAAATGCCGACTGATGCTGGTGCTTCGCGAATCGGTGGACGCCCCCGCGAACCAGCCCGAGCCCTCCCTGACCCAAGGCGGTGTTGTGGGGTTTCCTCTGGAGTTTGACTCCGGTTTGATGCGCGGTCGCTTCTCCCCTGTCGATGGACAATTGTATGTCACCGGCCTCAAAGGCTGGGTTAGCTCGGCCGTGCAAGACGGCTGCCTGCAGCGAGTTCGCTATACCGGGCATTCTGTCGACATGCCGGTAGCGGTTCGCAGTCATCAGAATGGCCTGGCTATCACGTTCTCGCGAGAACTCGACTTGGACTCCGCCGAAGATCCTGACAATTATTCGCTCGAGGCCTGGAACTATCGGTATGCGGCCGATTACGGTTCACCCGACTTGAAGCTCTCCGATCCGCTGATCGAAGGTCATGACGAAATGGAAGTGCGATCGGCAACGCTGCTCGACGATCGCAAAACCGTGTTCCTGGAGATCCCCGGACTGCAACCCGCGAACCAGGTGAAGATTGGCTATCAAGTCACCACCCGCGATGGTCGGGCAGTACGCGATACCCTGCATTACACGCTGCATACATTAGGACACGAAGCGATCGATGCCGCTCGCTTGCACCGACGTATTCGCCCCGGGCAGCTGGCCGAAGAGTCCGAAGCCCGATTACGTCCGGGCGTCCACGTCAACTTGAATCAACGCAATCGCGACCGTGACCTCACCGACTCGCGCACGTCGCGCATGCTTGCACTGCACGTCGAGTCCGGTGAACGCCCGTCGCTGCGACTGAATCCGAGCCCTTTCGCCGCCACGTTTCGTGCATACCTCCGCTCCTCCTCCAAAGGCGAATGCACCTTTGCCGTCGAATCGAACGGGGCGATCGAAATGCGACTCAACGATGCCGAGATCCTGCGTGCCGAATCGGATGCCGTGACGGTCCACACCACACCGATCGTATCGTTGCGTAAAGGATACAACCTCGTCGAAGTGCGTTATCTCGCACCGCATTCGCCGACTGCGAATCAGACGACGGCTCACTTGCGCCTGCTCTGGGAAAGCAATCAGGAAACGGGCGGTTGGGCAAGAGAAGCGGTGCCGGCCTCCGCATGGTTTTGCGATGGCTCCGCACCGGAACTGCTCGCCGGAGACACGATCCGGCAAGGACGACACCTTTACCTAACGCATCAATGCGGTGCCTGTCATGACGCCGGTCAGAATGGCATCGATCCGGCAGCTCCACTCACGATCGACCTTTTCGCACCGCCGAAACTGGATGCACTGCACGGCCGACTCCGGCCCGCATGGCTCGCCAAATGGATCGACAATCCTGAGTCGCTTCGCCATTCCAGTCGGATGCCGAAACTCTTTTCAGCCACAGACACTGCATCACGCCAGAAGGCAGCTCACCTCGCCAAATATCTCATCGAATCCACCGAGAACAAAGCCGCGAATGCATCGCAACCGCTGTCCGCCTCGGTGCGAATCGAAGACGATGCAAAGACCGATCAACTTATCCAACGAGGCGAACGTTTGTTCGAAGATCTCGGCTGCATCGCCTGTCACCACTTGAGCGACGATGATTCCGAGGAAACTTCGAACCGCTTGTCACTCCGGGGCGTCCTTGCCAAGTATGAGCCCGAAGCCCTCCGTCGTTTCCTTCGCGATCCGACAGCGCATTCACCCGCCACGCGCATGCCGTCATTCGGGTTGAGCGAAGAGGAACTCGATGCCCTCGAGGCATGGTTATCGTACAAAGCCGATCGATCGCCCATCGAATGGCCGGAACTTGCAACCGCCGACGCCACGCAAGGCAAACAGTTATTTGCGTCGCACTGTGCAAACTGCCATCGCCATCGCGGTGTAGAAGAGGTCGCGTTACCTTCCCCGCGAAACAATCCAACACCAATCCGCAACAACCAACAAGGTGGATGCCTTGCAACGGAGGCCCCAAGCCAGCCCCGCGCAACGGTGTCACCTCGATACGCGTTCACCGAGCCACAGCAGGCAGCGATCCGAGCATACTTGCGTGTCACGAACTCGAACGGGGACAGTTCGAGCAGAACGAATCCGCGCAGCGTGGCGTCTGACGGAGTGATGGCGGCGCCGCCTGCGGAGCTATCCCGACAGATCGTCGATTGGCTACGCTGCACCGCATGCCATCCGCGCGATGGCCGGCCGGGCGAGCGGGTCGTCATCTTGCTGGAGGAAAGCACGCAGGGAACCGCTCCGGAATATGTGCCGAATCTCAGCTGGGCCGGCGAACGCTTCCATCACGATTGGCTGAAATCGTTTCTGTCCACCGCGGACGAGGCCCGACCTCGACCGTGGCTGAAGGGCCGCATGCCGAAATTCCCTGCCTACGCCGAGGCACTCGCAAGCGGCCTGGCACGTGAACACGGCCAGGTATCCGAGTCTCCGGTCTCACGCGAGATTGACGAAAACCTGGCAGAGCTCGGCAATCGGCTGACGACCACCGGAGGACTTGATTGCCGCCAATGTCACGGCGTCGGCAGCGAACAACCACGGGGCGATCAAGGCACCCAAATCGCGCTCGGTATCAATTTCGCCTTGATCAAGCAACGAATACGGCCTGACTTTTATTCGCGATTCGTCCTCGATCCCGCTCGCTACGAACCAAGCACCAAGATGCCCAAGCTATCCGACAACGGTCGCACCACCAAAGCAACCGCCATCCTGGATGGGGATGCAAAGCAGCAGTTCGATGCGATCTGGCACTTCATCCAATCGGTACGGTAGTGCGCTCCATCCACGTTGTCGTCCACTTGCAACTTGAGTAGACAAGCAGAAGTGGGGGCAGAGAAGAAGGGGCTAAGAAGAGACGCATTCATTTCCACTCAGTGGGCTACTGCCATGAAAGCCGTTGCAGCCACAACACGACACGCTCCACTCGCACGATTGCCAATCTGCGTGCTCGTGATCGCATTGGTTTTGGTGCCGATCTGCTTTCGGTCTCGAAAAGAATCTGCTACCCACGCATTTGATGATCCCTCTTCCGCCACCGAGCCTAGTCGTGCCGACATCGATTTTTTTGAGTCGAAAATCCGTCCGGTGCTTGTCGAGCACTGCTACGCGTGCCACTCACGGCAGGCCGAGTCTGCTGGCAAGTTGCGGGGCGGGCTTCGAGTCGATGATCGCGAGGCGCTGCGTCGAGGCGGCGACAGCGGCCCTGGAATCGTACCTCGGGATGTCGATGCCAGTTTG
>JBJOLO010000580.1:0-5960 GCA_046045565.1 Planctomycetota bacterium
AAAGCATTCAGAGCATTATTCGC
Organism: Planctomycetota bacterium; assembly: GCA_046045565.1. GTDB lineage: Bacteria > Planctomycetota > Planctomycetia > Pirellulales > Pirellulaceae > VGZA01. The sequence goes on from JBJOLO010000580.1 coordinate 24, forward strand.
GGACTTAGCCAACAAGGCATTGCCATCCTGATCACCGACCATGCGGCTCGCGAGATCCTCCAGATCGTCGATCATTGCTATGTAATTGCCGAGGGCCAAGTGATGGTTCACGGCTCGTTGGAAGAGGTCCGCAACAATAAGGACGTCAAGCGCAAGTACTTGGGCGAGGAGCGACCCGGCGAAGGTGCCGCTGCCTGAGTAAATGCTGCAGCCTCACGAGGGCCTCGCGCTGCGCTCTCAAAAAGGTTGTGCTTGTTCAGTCCATCGTGTTGCAAAATGGTGTGGGGCCGAAGCCGTATCGGCGGAACACCCCATCAGCAGACACCGACTCCGACTTGAGAAGCGATGCAGGCTGGTCGGTTCAGCGTGGTTCGAGGATCGCCGTAACTGGAAAATGGTCGGAGGGAGTGCGCCCCTCGCGTTCGGTTCGATCGATGCGCGCTTCGATGACCTTCCAATGCGATGATACGCCGATCCAGTCGATTCGCGGTCCCGTGGTTTCACTGGCCTTGAAGTTGGAGAACGTCCCTTCGTTCCCACTCTTATGCGGATGGGCCTCGCGAAACGTATCGCGAATCGGAGATGGACGATTCTCACCCCTTTGAAACAGCCCGTTGTACGGTTCGCTGGACTCATCCGTGTTAAAGTCGCCCGTAAGGATGATTGCGTGCGACTGCTCCTCCGATTCCAAGCGACGACGAATCAACTTGGCCGACTCTCCTCTGGCTTGTTCTCCTCGATGGTCGAAATGAGTATTCAAGAATAGGACCGGCGGACCAGCCGTTTGTTGTCGGTCGCGAAGCTTCACCCAGGTGACCATGCGCGGCAACGAGCTGTCCCAACTCTTGCTGCCGACCTTGTCCGGTGTTTCGCTCAGCCAGAAATGGCCTTGCTCGAGCAACTCAAAGCGTGCCTTGCGATAATAAAGTGCCATCATTTCGCCGCCGCTCTTGCCATCGTCGCGGCCGACGCCCGTCACGCCGTAGTCAGAAAACTGTTCGGCGAGAAAATCACGTTGAAAATCCAGCGTTTCTTGCGTTCCCAACAGGTCAGGATCGAAATGGCGGATCGTCTCGACCAGGAACATCTTGCGACGATCCCAATGGTTTTCTCCGTCTTTGGCCGTCCCGTAACGAATGTTGAAGCTCATGACGCGAACCGCAGAGGACTCGGCAGAAGCCACGGCACTGACAAGCAGGACGTAGAGGATCGGGGCAAGACTTGAAAGTCGCATACAAACTTCTCCAATCCATGATTACCGCCCCGGCAGCCTCTGGAGCCTGACGACGCGGGGCAGTACATTCGATCCGACGTTGATAGCGTGCGCGCCGCACACCTGCAAGATGGGAACCAACCGGGTAAGGGATTGCCAACCGCAATCGCGCGACAGCGATTCATCTACCAAGGAGCGATCGATGGCGAACGAGGACAAACGGATTGGGATTTTGACAAGTGGCGGGGACTGTCCGGGACTGAACGCGGTCATCCGCGGCGCGGTGAAAAGTGCAAACTTGCACGGCTACGACGTCGTGGGATTTTTGCGAGGTTACGAAGGCTTGGCCGATCCGGTAAGTTTCGTGCCGTTGACTCACAAGAACACCACGAACATCCTTGCGCTCGGCGGCACGATCATCGGATCGACAAACCGCGGACGATTCAATGCGCGGGTCGGAGTTGACGATCGAGTGGAGCTCGACTCGGATTTGATCGAAAGCGTCAGGACGACTTTCGACCAGTTGGATCTGGAGGGGCTCATTTGCGTTGGTGGTGACGGATCCCTTACCATCGCACAACAACTTCATGAACATGGACTGCCAGTGGTCGGTGTCCCCAAGACGATCGACAACGATCTATCGGCGACAGCCTTCACGTTCGGATTCGACAGCGCCATTGCCTGTGCAACCGACGCACTCGATCGATTGCACACCACGGCTGCCAGCCACGACCGCGTGATGGTGTTGGAGGTGATGGGACGGCATGCAGGATGGATTGCGCTGCACGCCGGCATTGCCGGAGGCGGCGATGTGATCCTCATTCCCGAGATTCCCTGGACGTTCGAGAACGTCTGCCAAAAGATTTTAGATCGTGATCGCCAAGGAAAACGGTTTACGCTCGTCGTTGTCGCCGAGGGCGCTTCGCTGCCGAGCGGCGGGTTGGTCACGCAGGAGGCTGAAAATGCAGACCGGCAAGTGCGACTGGGCGGTATCGGCACGCTCGTCGCCCGAGAAATCGAATCGCGACTGGGTCGTGAAACGCGCACCGTCGTGCTGGGACACTTGCAGCGGGGCGGGCCCCCCACCACCTTCGACCGCGTCCTGGCAACGCAACTCGGCGCGCATGCGGTGCGATTGATTATTCAGGAGCGATTTGGCGAAATGGTCTGTTACCATCCGCCGCATATCGAAAGCGTCCCCATCAGCGACGCTGTCAATCAATTGTCGATTGTTGACGTCAACGGGTCGGGCGTGCAGTCGGCCCGAGCGTTGGGGGTCAGTTTTGGCGACGCGCCGACCGAACAACCACCATTTTCCTCCCACCATTCGAGCCATGCAGCAGACTCCGCCGGCAAACACAAAAAGCACGGAGCGAAGTCGAAAAAGATTGCTCCCACGGAATTTGATCGACCTCCATTTTTTTAACATACGCACCCAAAGTTACCGTCGACAACACGGTTGTCGCGTCTTGTGCGATCGCAAGCTGCTTTTTCAAGACAACACGAAGCGATATGCTGATGACTCCTTTCGACTTCGCACGAGGTGATGCATGCCGAGCAGCTTGACGAAAATGAAACAGTTCGTTCCGCACTGGGTAGCCATGAACCGGATTCCCATGAATTCGACCGCAATCAAGGCAGCAGCTAGATACTTCGCAGCGCTCAGCGCGTTGCTCGTCGGCGTGTCTGGCGACAGCCACGGAGCCGACGATGTTGCATCCAGCTTGACGATTCAAGCAGGCAACGCGGATCGTCCCGCCGGTCCCGTGCGTGTTTCTGTGGATTTACCAACGGCTTTGATCCAGGGCAACGTCATGCCGTCGGTGAAGTTGAAGCTTGCCTCGGGCGAAGTCATTCCGGGTCAGGTAACACCCCGATCGTTGCTTGCCATCGCCTCCAAAGAGACCAAGTCGACTGCCTCGGAACTCGTCTTTATCGCGCCGGCGATGAAGGCGGGCCAGGCGTTGCAAGCCGATGTCTTGTTCGGACCGGCAACCAAGACGGAACGCGACGGATTTCATTGGTCGGACAAAGATGGAAAGTCCCGAGAACTCGCGTTTGCAGAGCGGCCCGTGATGCGATACATGTACGAGCGGCTTGATAATTCGACGCCCGAGCGACGAGGCGAAACCTACAAGATTTATCACCATGTTTTCGATCCCCGCGGCACCAAGTTGGTGACCAAGGGTCCGGGCGGACTATTTCCTCACCATCGCGGCCTGTTCTACGGCTTCAATCGAATTCAGTATGCAGACGGCAAGAAAAAGGCCGATACATGGCACTGCAACAACGGCGAATTCCAGTCGCATGAACAATTTGTCGCGGAAGAGTCGGGCCCCGTACTAGGCCGTCATCGACTCCGGATTGACTGGCACGGTCAGGATGGCGCGGTTTTCGCGCAGGAAGAACGGGAACTCACCGCTTATCAAATCGCGGGCGGCACAATCATCGATTTTGCTTCGCGGCTGACCAGTATGGTGGGAAAGGTGAAGTTAGATGGCGACCCGCAACATGCCGGTTTTCAGTTCCGCGCATCGCAGGAAGTTCCCGACAAAACGGCGAAGCAGACGTATTACCTGCGACCAGACGGTAAAGGCGAGCCGGAGAAGTTTCGCAACTGGGACGACAAGACCCGCGACCCATCCACCGTCAATTTGCCGTGGCTCGGACTTGCATTCGTGCTTGGCGATCAGCGCTACACCTGCCTCTATATCGACCGGCCCGAAAATCCCAAAGAGTCGCGATTTAGCGAAAGGGACTACGGACGCTTCGGCTGCTATTTCGAATACGAACTCGACGAAGGCAAACCGCTGGAACTCAGCTACCGCGTCTGGCTGCAGGAAGGGGAGATGTCGGTCGAGCAGGCCCGGGCGGTCGCCGGTCTATTCGCCAATCCGCTGACGGCAACGTGGAAGAAATAACCTCGACGATTTCCGTCTTCGCGACGCAGTGCATTCCGTCTTCGAGACGCAGTACAAAGGACACGGCTATGCCAATTCACATCTTCAATCACTTGTGTTTGCAACGTGTTTTCACTCGCATTGTTGCGCCTCCGATCGCTGCTGCATTGATATTCAGTCTGACGTTGATGACGATCGTGGGTTCGGTGCGCGCGGAGAATTGGCCGGGCTGGCGAGGCCCTCGCGGCGACGGGACGAGTCGCGAGCCGAATGTGCCGACTCGCTGGAACGCGGAAGGGGCGGCTTGGAAGATGCCGATTTCCGGCGTTGGTCATTCGTCCCCTATCGTTTGGAATGACCGTGTGTTCGTTGTTTCATGCTTGCCGGAAACCAATGAACGTGTCTTGCTTTGCATCGACGCAACCTCGGGCAAAACCGTGTGGACAACCACCGTCGTCAAGGCGCCGCTGGAAAAGAAGCATTCGCTCAACAGCTTCGCCTCCGGCACCCCGGTGACGGATGGTGAACTGGTTTACGTTTCGTTTCTGGAGGCGGACTTCGCGAGCGAACAGGAGCGCACACCCGGGAATATGGTCGTGGCGGCCTTTGATTTTCAGGGCAATCGACGGTGGGAAGTTCGCCCGGGCCGTTTCGCAAGCGTGCACGGCTACTGCAGTTGCCCGGTGCTCTTTGAGGACAAACTGATCATCAACGGCGACCACGACGGGGATTCCTATCTGGTCGCACTGCATCGCAAGGATGGATCGACGGCGTGGCAGGTAGCACGCGAGCACAAGACGCGCAGTTACGTGACGCCAATCATCCGAAATCTTGACGGGCGCACGCAGATGATCATGTCGGGCAGCAAAAGCGTCGTCAGTTACGATCCCCAAAACGGGGAACGACACTGGTGGATCGATGGTCCGACGGAGCAGTTTGTCGCGTCGATGGTAGACAATGGCAAACTGTTATTCCTCACGGCAGGATTTCCTGAACATCATATCTTGGCGATCCGGCCCGATGGAAAAGGCAACGTGACGGATTCGCATATCGTCTGGAGGACGAACAAAGGCTGTTCGTATGTACCATCGCCGATTATCTCGGGCGACTACTTTCTGGTCGTCAGCGATCAGGGCTTTGCCAGTTGTTTTGATGCGGCGACCGGGGAACGGCACTGGATGCAACGTCTGGGAGACAAGTGCAGTGCCTCGCTGGTGGAGGCCAATGGGCTGGTGTACTTCGTTCGCGAAGACGGCGTGACGAAGGTGGTTCGCCCCGGTAAGAAATACGAGGAAGTGGCGAGCAACGAGTTGGGCGAACCCTGCTATGCATCACCGGCGATCAGCAACGGCAAGTTGTATATTCGCAGCGAACGTTCGCTGTTCTGCATCAGCCCCTGATCAATCGCTCCGATCATCCCGCCATCGCCTGCCGCTCGTCGCCCCCCATTCCAAGACACACACCTTTGCTATCCGACCCATTCCAAGACACACACGTTTTGGATCCGACGCTGGCATTCAATGTGTGTGTCTTGGAATCATGACAACGAATGTGTGTGTCTTGGAATCGAGGATCGGCGGCGAGATCGGAAGTCCGCCTGAATCGCCCCCGTGAGTCTGCCACAGTGGACGCAGAGGCGCCCTGTAGGCGATTTTGAGCCTCGCCGTGCATCCAGCAGATGCAATTCGCAGAAGACGTCCAGGTCGCGTGATGCTCACGCGTCTGACGCTTGTCGAAAGAGACGAAAGATATCAGTGAGAAGCGAGGCCCAGCGCCGACCTAGGTAGCGCCGGCCCGCGGTGATAGCCGCTTGCCGCGGATCCA
>JBJOLO010000581.1:0-2814 GCA_046045565.1 Planctomycetota bacterium
TCACGGTGGCGAGCATGCCCATGTAATGCGCGGTGGCTTCCTGAATCCCCGCATTATGGTGCTTGAACTGCGCGCCGCGCAGGATGTTGCCACCACCGATTACCAGGGCAATCTCGCATCCCGACTCCGCGGCCTGCTTGACCTGCCTGGCAATCTGGCTGACTTCATCCATTCCGATCCCGCGTTCACCCGCGCGACTGAAGCTTTCACCCGAAAGCTTCAGCAGCACACGCTTGTAACGCGGAGCCTGTTCACCACTCCCTGATGCTGCCATGATCCACCGCTCCTGGTTTGACTCGATCGATCTCGACGCCGCGGAGCACCACTGGGACCGCTATTCGCGGCCGAGTTCCCAGAGAATGAACTTCACCAGCTTCAGGCCGCTCTGCTCCGCATACTTGCCGACCGTCAGCTTGTTGTCCTTCACAAACGATTGCTCCGTCAGGACGCGCTCGGCGAAGAAATTGCGCAACTGCCCGTCGACGACCTTGTCGACAATGTTCGCCGGCTTTCCTTCCTTGAGTGCCGTCTCCTTGAGGATCGAGCGTTCACGCTCGACTTCGGCTGCGGGCACATCCTCTTTGTTCAATCCCACCGGTCGCATCGCAGCAATGTGCATGCAGATGTCTTTGCCGGCCGTTTCGTTCGTGCCCTCGACTTGCAGCAACACCCCGGAGACCGTGGAGGAGTTGTGACTGTAACCGGCCGAACTGCCCGCGAAGCGGGTCATGCGACCGATGTTGAAGACTTCGCGAATGCGGTTGAACATGTCGTCCTTCACCGCCCGCAGCGTCATTCCGGGCTTGCTGGGGCAAGGCTGATCGAGCAACTCATCGGCCGTAGCAGCCCCCGGTCCGATCGCCAACTGCTTCGCAAGATCGTTCGCCAGTTGAATGAATTCCTCATTCTGCGTAACCGGTGCGCTCTCGCATTTCAGCTCGACGATTCCGCCGGCAGTCGGCGAAGCAAAAATCCCGAACCGCCCGAACTCCGTAACGCGGTCGGATCGGCTGCTCTGCACCTTCAGCCCACGCTCGCGCAGCAATCGTACCGCTTCTTCGGGATTCCCATTGGCATCGGTCAACGCCTTCTTGATATCCATCATCGGCAGACCGGTCTTCTTGCGAAGGTCATTTACAGCGGCAGCAGTAATCTCAGCCACGATTCATCTCCTTGCATCAGTGAACTCGGAATCAGCCGCATCGCCTCGCCGGGCGAGCAGCCGGTTGGAAATATGCCTCTGCGGGATCGTCCGACGGAACCCGCTCGCCTCGAGTGAATCGAGAGGCCCCGCATGAACTCAACAACGTCCCGCGTTGAAAATCGGGAAATCTTCGCCGGCCTGCGATGGGCAGTGCCTGCATCGGTTCGACGACGGCGAACAGATCGTCACCGTCGTCGTTCTGCTACTCGGCTCTCGAAGGAGGGCCCGCTCGACGCGACTTCATCAGCGCCGAAATCTCAGCGCTGTAATCTCAGCGCCGTAATCTCATCGCCTTAACCCTTGTCGGCGCCGGCGTCCTTCGCTGCCTTTTCATTGGCAGCAGCCGCCGCGTCGCCCTGCTTCGACTTCGACTGGAATGTTGCCTTGCCCGCCAGGACGGCATCAGCCAGTTGTCGCGCGACCACTTCGATCGAACGGATACCGTCGTCGTTGCCTGGAATAGGCAGATCCACCAGATCCGGATCGCAATCGGTATCGATTAGCGACACGGTTGCAATCCCCAACGACCGTGCTTCGCGAACCGCATTCTTTTCCTTGCGGGGATCGAACACGACCAAGCACTCCGGCAGACGATTCATCGTCCGCAACCCGTTCAGGTTGCGGTACATCTTGCGATACTCACGAGCCAGCGCCGACTGCATCTTCTTCGAGTACGTCTCGAGTTCGGCACCGGAGCGGATCTTTTCCAACTCTTCCAGGCGACCGAGCCGGCTACGGACCGTGCGGAAATTCGTCAGGGCGCCGCCGAGCCAACGCTCGGAGACGAACGGCATGCCGCATCGCAGGGCTTCGGCTTGCACCGCCGCCGCTGCCTGTCGCTTCGTCCCGACAAACAGTACCAAGCTGCCGCCCGCAGCCACCTGACCCAAATATTTCTTTGCTCGCAACAGGCCGCGGACCGTTTCCCGAACATCGATAATGTGGATGCCGTTCTTCCGCGCGTAAATGTACGGGGCCATCTTCGGATTCCACCGACTGGCTCGGTGACCAAAGTGAACCCCTGCCTGTACGAGTTCTTCCACCAACGTTTGCGACACCGTTACTCTCCTTTGGGCGATGCCGTGCAGCGGCCGTCCATGCGGCCAGACACGACACAGGTCGAACCTTCACCCTTGCTCATGAAAACGAGTACGTGCATGCTCGGCCGATTCCCAACGCGGTCATCGGCACACACACGGAATTTCAGCCGCCCGGCTTGGAACCCCTTCGCAGTTGCTGAAACTGGACGCTTGACGCCCAGCCACTGCCCACCAAGAGGTCGATCCTGACAGATGGTCGTCACCTCGGACGAGCCCCAGAGTTTACCCGCTTCCAAAAAGGGGGTCAACCGAAGGTCGGAGGCCTTCGCCAAGTCGGCAAGTTCTCCGGCGACTTTTCGGGCCGCTTTTCCGGCAGGGCTGCCGGAGAGCAGCAACGGCCCACCTCCCATCCGTCGGTCCGGAAGTTTCGTTCCATGACGTGGTAGCGACTCGGAATCGACCTTATCCTGGTCATCTAAGTTATGATGGTCATCCAAGTGGTGATCATTCGATGCCAGTCCCGGCCAGCCCAGTCCCGGCCAGCCCAGTCCCGGCCAGCCCAGTCCAGGC
>JBJOLO010000657.1:0-6004 GCA_046045565.1 Planctomycetota bacterium
ATCCGAGATTGGCGGAACCGCTGACGCTGGATATCGCGGGCGGTGGTGACTTGCGCGCGCATCTCGCTGCTGGTGGTGCCCGGCATTCCTGTTGATAGCTCTTGGAACGGTACCGCCGGAACTTCGATGTGGATATCGATTCGATCGAGCAGGGGACCGCTGATTTTTGACATGTACCGTTCGATTTGCACGATGGAGCAATTGCAGTCACGACGCGGATCGTTGCGATAGCCGCACGGACAGGGATTTAATGCGGCGATCATCATGAATGATGCAGGGAAGGTGGTGGAGTTCAGTGCGCGGGAAATGGTGACGACGCCGTCCTCGAGCGGCTGTCGAAGCACTTCCAGCGTGCGTCGGTTAAATTCAGGCAGCTCGTCGAGGAACAAGATTCCATTGTGGGAGAGGCTGATTTCGCCGGGCGAAGGTGCGCTGCCGCCGCCGACGAGTCCGGCATCGCTGATGGTGTGGTGCGGTGAACGGAACGGGCGGCGTGCCATCAGCGGTTCGCCGGGCTTGAGGCGTCCCATCGCGCTGTAGATGCGAGTGGTTTCAATCGATTCGGTAGGCGTGAGCGGCGGCAGGATCGACGGAACACGCTTCGCGAGCATCGTCTTGCCTGAGCCGGGTGGGCCGAGCATGAGCAGGTTGTGTCCGCCCGCTGCCGCGACGACGATCGCCCGCTTTGCCATCTCCTGCCCACGCACGTCCGAGAAGTCTTCGTCGTATTGGGAGTGCTCAAGAAAGATCTGTTGGAGTTGCGATGGCACGGGGTCGAGTTCGGTTGCGCCTGCGAAAAAGGCAACCGCTTCCACCAAACTCGAGACCGCGATGACCTCGACCTCCTCCACCACAGCGGCCTCCGCGGCACTCGCCGTCGGCACGACAACGCCTCGCAGACCTAATCGCTTTGCGGCTGCCATTGCCATCGAAAGCGCGCCCTTCACGGGGCGGGTGGCACCCTCGAGTGATAATTCGCCGACCACCGCGTATTCCTCGAACCGCTCTGAAGTGAATTGCGAGCTGGCCGCCAAAATGCCCAGCGTGATCGGCAAGTCAAACGACGCAGCGTTCTTGGGCAGCTCCGCCGGAGCCAGATTGATTACCACGCGATCTTGCGGTCGGATGAAACCCGAATTGACAATCGCCCGCTCTACCCGATGCGTGCTCTCCCGCACCGCCGCTTCAGGAAGGCCTACTAACACGGTTCGAGGCATCGCGCCCGGCGACACATCAACTTCGACCTCGACCGGTAACGCCTCGATCCCCAACAGCGAAAAAGTCTGTAACTTCGCCAGCAATGGTGCTCTCCTCTGCGATGACCACGAGCGCAGGTGGACGCGAACAACCTGCGGAATGCCGAAGCGAGGCCGAGTTTTATGCCCGCGACGCGAGGGGGAGAAGCAAACGTCGCGAGACAGTCGGTCCGCCAAGAGGGGAGAAGTTCAAGTCATTCTTCGCAGCGCGAGCGAAATCGTCAAACGAAAAAGTTTTGGACGTTGCATGAGTAGCCGGACCGGGCGTCCTGTGCGCGAACCGAGCGAGCTCGCTCGGGTGCGGCCGACGGACCGTGCGCCTGCCTGGTGGGTGTCTGCGAAGCGGGTGTCTGCGAAGCTTTTTATCTGCGAAGCTTTTTAGACTTGTTTCGAGATGACTTCGACGAGCAATTGCGCCATGGTGAGGCAATTGAGCATCCCGTGGACCAGTATGGGTGGCCCCAGGCGATGCGTTTGCCTGTAGAGGTAGCCCAGGCCGAGTGCCAGGATAAACAAGGGAACGGGATCGATTCCGTGGCCCAGGTGCATGGCGGCGAAGATGGCGGATGAGGCCCAGACGGGCCAAAAGCGGGTGGGCGGCGATGGTTCCATGCGGGATCCGGGATCAGAGAATGGCGAACCGGTGGTGGCCCAGCGTTCGAACCCGCCCTGCAGGATCAGGCGAAAAAGAAACTCTTCGAACAGCGGCGCGACCAACACTGCCGAAAAAGCGGTCACGGCGAAGATTTGCAGGGAGTCGGGATGGGCGCGGACGCGTTGGATCAGCGGGTGCGCTTCCTCCAGTTGGTCCGGGAACGTTTGAAGCAGCAGCCACTTCAGCAGCAAGACGGGCGGAACGATCAATACGAACGCGACGATGGAAATCGTGAGGTCATCGCGAAGGGCGGAGACGGAGATCCCCCAGTCGGCTGCAGTGGGGCGAAGTCGGATCGCGATCAGAGCGGCGGCGACGACGATGGAAATCAGACGGGCTGTTCCATCCACCACCATCATTTCGACTTGCAGCGGCGGGAAGCCGGAGTCGGCACCGTCTTTCAAAAGGGCCTCGTACTCCGCCGGCGACACGCCGCGAAAAGCCAGCCACGCGAGCGCAAAAAGCAGGGGAACCACCAAGCTCACGAGAATGACCAGAATCGTTTCCAGTATCCCCCACGGTGCAGGCCGGCGAGCCGTTGGAGCGATCCAGGGGCGACCGCGACGTCGAAGCCCGAGCATCAACCATCCGCAGGCGCTAGCGACCAGGAGCGACGCGTTGACGAGCCCGGCAAACTGCTGCAGGCCGCTCACGCCTCGGACTCACTGACAATCGATTTCCACGCGACTGCGACGTACTGCAGTCCGGAATAGACGGTGGTTGCAACGGCCAGCCAGATGGCCGCAATCAGCGTCCAAACCACAAAGGAAGGTGCCTCTTCGACTCCGCCCTTGGCCAAGGCGACCAAGCTTGCCCCGGCAGCAATGCATTGAAAGCCCATCTTCCACTTGGCGACGGTTTTCGCGGAGAAATCACCTCCGCTTTGTTCCACAACCGATCGCAGCGCTGTCACCAGCAATTCACGGCCCACCACGACCACCGTCACCCAGGCAGCGATCCCGGAATGAACGGTATCGGCCGACAGGAACACAAACGTTCCGCAGATGATGATCTTGTCAACGAACGGATCGAAGATCCGGCCGAGTTTGGTGACCTGCCCGTAGCGGCGAGCGTAAAAGCCGTCGACCCAATCGGTGGATGCGGCGACGACGAAGACGACGAATGCCGACGAGTATTGCTGCCAGGCAATTAATACAAAGACCACGATCGACAGCAGCAGCCGGATCGCCGTTAATTGGTTGGGAACATTAAAAAGCCGAGGTCGTTGCGGCTGCACTTCAGTCTTCATTCACGGCTCATGCAAACAAGGGCAAGGAAACAGGCGGGCCCGCAAGTACGTCTTGCGACGGGGGCAACGAGGCAATGCTCACGGCAAAGCTCTTGCGGGCAAGACGCTCGCGGGAAATTGCGCTTTCACCGATTCTCGCTGACGCTTGGAAATGCGGCAACGCCACTTCCGGTATTTTTCCCGCGACCACCCCGCATCGGATCTCGGGCTCTTTGCCTCGGTAAATGCGGGGGTGGATCGTCGTGTGCGAAACTTCCGCCCCTCAGCGTGATGCGTTCCGTCCGACATACGGATTGAATCGGCGTTCCTCTCCTACGGTGGTGGATTCGCCATGGCCGGGATAGATCGTGGCCTCGTCGGGCAACGTAAAAAACTTCTCGTGAATGGATCGCTCCAGGTCCTCCCAGCATCCGTCAGGCGTATCCCACCGTCCGACCCCTCCCGCAAACAAAACGTCGCCACCGAAAATAATGGTGCGTGCGTTGCCTTTCCAGACGAAGATCACATGGCCCGCAGAGTGTCCCGGTGTTTCCAGCACTTCGAATGAACAACCCGCCGCGCGAAATGTTGCTCCTTCGCTCAACTCCACATCAGCCGGCGGGCTGAGCACCTCGAAACCGTAAGGCAGCGAAAGATTCGCGTTGGCATCGGTCAACTTGTAAGCGTCTCCCTTGCCGATCACGAGCGGGATGTTTGGCCAGCATCGTTTCAAGGCTTCGTTGCCGGCGATGTGGTCGAGGTGTCCGTGGGTGCACAGGATTGCTTGCGGTATCAGTCGCCGGTTGGCAATTTCATCCAGAATCAATTGCGGTTCGAAACCGGGGTCGATCACGACGCACTCGGAGCGACCGGAGAGGTACGCGAGGTAGGTGTTCTCGGAGAACGGCCTGGAGACGACCGCGTGGACCATCAGATTGGACTCGACGTTGGACATGCATTTATCTCTGGGATGGCGTGGTGATAAATCTGGTGTTGAGCAACTTCGTTATTCTCGATATTCGCTTTTGCAGAGGCCCCTGTTGCAGGATTTGCTAGCGACGTTCTCGATTCGTGTTGGACTGCTCATGGCGTTGGTTTATCCGATCCGGCGATCCGAACTCGAAGTCGAGCCGCAAGTCGTCTCGAATGCCGTCAGTGCTAGCGAGGTCGGTTTTGGGGAATGGGTACTACTCATTGAGCGATCCTGCCGGCGACCTGCGGGTGCGGTAGCACCTGCCCGGCGCTCGTTCGGCTCGAACGGATGCTGGGATTCGCCAGTTTTTCAATGTATCGGGCGAACGTTTTCAAGCGGCGTTGTCTGTGCGTCGGCCATGTTGCGAGAACTGCGGTTTTCACCCCAGCTGCCGATTGGTATTGTGCAGCGATTGCGGTAAATGGTAACGATTATGAGCGAGCGTATGGATCCTCACGAGTAACATCATTATTATCGCCTTTGCCGGGCGATACAAAGAGTATCGGTTGGGTGGTCACGGACGATCCCGAACTTAAACCTCGCACGCCCGATGGGAATGCGGCAGCGCCGATGGCCCGGGAGCGGTTTAAAGGAGTTGATTGCGATGTCGGAAATTGATTTGCTGCGCCGTGCATTCTTGGGCGCAGGTTTGTCTTTGGGTTCGTTCCTGACGACCCGTACTTTGTTTGGCGATGAGCCGGCTTCCCGGGAGGAACTGAAGGAGCCGTTGTTGCGCGTCACGCGCAAGAATGATCCGCCAATCGAGAAAAACAGCCAGCCGCATCCGCTGGACGAAGCGATTGCGATCGCCAACGAGGCGTTGGATCGAATTCGCACGGAGATCAAGGATTACAAGTGCTTGCTGGTCAAGCGGGAACGCGTGGCGGGCAAGTTGCTCGACCATGAGTACATGTTCGCCAAGATCCGCAATCGAAAAGAGGAAGACGGGAAGATCATTACTCCATTCGCGATTTACCTGTACTTCGTCAAGCCGGAGGCAGTGAAGGGTCGCGAATGCTTGTACGTCGAAGGCGAGAACGGCGGAAAGATGATTGCCCACGAAGGTGGTGCGGCGGCTCGATTGCTGCCCTCCGTGTGGCTCGCTCCCGATGGACCGATCGCCATGCGAGGCAATCTCTACCCGATTACGGAAGCGGGTATCGAGAATCTGATCGTGAAGCTGATTGAACGCGGCGATCGCGATCGCAAACGCGACGAATGCAAACTCGAATTCCGCGAGAATGCGAAGATCAACGGCCGTGCTTGTCGGATCATGGAAGTCGTGCACCCGACGCGCCGAGCGTACTTCGATTTCAACCTCGCGCAAATCTACATCGACAAGGAGTATCAACTCCCGGTTCGATACGCGGCGTACTCTTGGCCGCAAGGGCAGGACCACAATCCCGAGCCCAAGCCGAGCGACAACGAGTTGATCGAGGAATACACCTACATGAAGCTGGAATTGAATCCCGGCTTCGAGGCTGTGGATTTCGAATCGAAAAATCCGAACTACAACTTCGGCAAGTAATTCGACTCGATCGCGATCGAACGGATCGCGATCGATTGAAGTCGATCAAACCAGCGAAAATTTGCAGCAGGGCGGGACAGAAGTCCCGCCCTGTTGTGTTTTTGGCGTTCGAGTTTGAATCGCGTGCAGCAGTTTTTCTTCTGCTTGCCGCCCGAGTGCGAGCCGCCATTCGTTGGCGTATGCCGGTGTTGCCTGCCGCGCTTTTTTCGTCTGAATCACCTGCTACAATTCGGGCGTTGCGTTACCGACGCATCGGGGGCGTCGACGGAGCGCGTGCGAGCCAAACGCAATGTTCGCTTCGCGTGAGCACGGACAATCACGCGGTCGGAAAACTGTGGGAAGGGGTGGGGGATGAAAGCTGCAA
>JBJOLO010000782.1:0-2867 GCA_046045565.1 Planctomycetota bacterium
GCTCGGTCAATGACCTGCCAAGTCGCGCAGCCGATAACTTATTCTGGCTGGGAAGATATGCAGAACGGGCCGAGGGATTCGTACGACACCTGCGGAGTGTCCTGGTGCGTATGAACAATGAACTCGACCCCGCCAGTTTTGCCGATATCACGGTTCTCAAGCACGCACTTGTCGACACCACGGCGCTCGCTGCGGAACGAACGCCCGGTGGTGCCGTGGTGCCGGCTGAATCGTTCGAAGTTGTCAGGCATGACCTGCTCGAGTTCCTGTTCGACGAGCGACGTGCCATCGGAGTTGCCAGTACGCTGCAGGCTCTGCGGCGAACGGCCGATTTTCTACGCAACCGGCTGTCGATCGACAGTTGGCGAATCGTTCATCAGCTGGACCTTCGCTCGCTGTTCCCGTGGCCGACCGCCAGTGCACGACTCGATGCGGTGTTGCTGCTGCTCAATCATCTACTGACGCACCTCTCCGCTTTTAGCGGACTGAGCGTGGAGAGTATGACGCGCGGGACCGGTTGGCGGTTTCTCGATATGGGGCGGCGCATCGAACGCGCTTTGCATACGCTTGAGCTAATCCAACGCTCCCTGGTCCCGGTCCATCAGGAGATCGTCACCCCGCTGCTCGAAGCGGTGCTTGAGATTGCCGATAGCACGATGACCTACCGATACCGGTATCTTTCGAGTCTGCAGCTCGCGCCAGTACTCGACCTGATCATGGTAGATGAAACCAACCCGCGAGCTGTAGGATTTCAGCTGAGTGCGTTGGCTGAGCACGTTCGCAATTTGCCGGTAGACGATCGCGGGCCTGACCGTACCGCGCGCACGATTATGGCGGCGCAGGCGTCGTTGCGGTTGTGTGATGTGGATGCCTACGCTCAGGTGGATGACGCGGGACGGCTCGCGCCGCTGAGCAAATTCATCGAGGAGCTCATTCATCAGCTGTTGCAGGTGTCGGATGCGGTGAGTCAACGATACTTGACGCATACCAGTCCTTCGCACCAGCTGGGCGTTTTTGCCGTGGAGGCGGCGGAGGGCGATGTCTGATGCTTTACGACGTATCCCATCGAACAACCTATCGTTACAGTGATCCGGTTCCGCTCGCACATAACCTGACCCATCTGGCGCCCCGCACAACCGCGTACCAACACTGTCTCCGTAGCGTGATCAGCGTGAATCCCATGCCGGTCATTACGGACGCTTGGCAGGACTATTTTGGCAACCAGGTGCATTACCTTACCTTGGAAGAGCCTCATCAAGAGTTGTCGGTGACGGCGACGAGTTTGGTGGAGCTACGCGAGCGTGCGATTCCGGCCCCATCGATGACGCCTGCTTGGGAGACAGCACGCGATCGGCTTGCTGCAGCGACGGATGGCGAGTCAATCGAAGCGTCGCAGTTTGTGTTCGAGTCGGCATGCATCAAGCGGACGTCGGATGTCGGTGCCTATGCGGCCCCGTCGTTTCCAGCAGGCCGGACATTGCTCGCCGCGGCGCTGGATCTGACACAGCGGATTCATCGCGAATTCACCTACAAACCCGGCGCGACGTCCGTGCATACGTCGACCAGCGAAGTCCTTGCGCAAAGGCAAGGCGTCTGTCAGGATTTCGCCCATTTGCAAATCAGTTGTTTCCGTAGCGTCGGTTTGGCTGCGCGGTATGTCAGCGGTTATTTGCTGACCGATCCGCCGCCGGGCCAAAGTCGTTTAGTGGGCGCCGATGCATCACACGCGTGGGTTTCGGTCTACTTTCCCGGCATCGGATGGCTCGACTTCGATCCTACCAACAATCAAATGCCGCAGCTGCGACATGTCACCGTCGCCTGGGGGCGCGACTTTGCCGATGTCAGTCCCATCCGCGGTATCTTTCTGGGCGGTGGAAAACACTCCGTGCACGTCGCCGTCGACGTCGTGCCCCATAGATGACTCACCGCGAAGCAGACGAAGAGCCTGCAAGTCTTCGTAGGGTGCGTCCAGCCGATCGGCGAGGGATAGCCGATGTTAAAACGCGCGAGCGATCGGCGCCGACACACCGTGTTTCGGTTTTGCATGGCCCGTGCAACGCTGCGTCATCGCCGGGCGGGGGATGTGGTGAGAGTATGGGTAGTTTTTTCCGCCCGGCTCGATACACCCCACAAAGAGATAAAGTAGGTCGTTCGCTACGCTGCGCGATTTGTTTGCATCGCCTGCGAATTCTTTTGGCGAACGGGACGAAGGCAGGGCATTCCTTCGCGAAAATGGAAACACTGCTTCCACCCCAGGCAGCTTGAGTCCCTGTGCGGCCCATCCGCTGTCGATGCGGTGTCCGAAACGCATCAGGCTCCTCCTATCCCCCACATTGTTAACGTTTTGCGTCAAAGTTCTGGCCGTTAGAACAGGCCGATCGATGCGGCCTTTCATCGCCTGGAAGGACACTACCTAGAGCATCCGCTCTGCTCGCGGTTGAAATCATTTTTTCTTCGCGTCGGCATTGGAACGCGGGTTGCTTCTGCGGAAAGGGTTACGCATGGATGGGGCGTCACGTTGCCGTTCGCGTGTCGTCGTCGATGCGGGGCTCGGCAGCGATCGCATGAGGCGGTTGGTTTCACGATGCATTTGGAATGGGAAAGCGGGGGAAAGGAAACGCATGAGCGACACGAGTGTGACCTACGAGGGGGCGCTGACTCTGACGCTGGAGGAGATCAGCTTATTGGTTTCGAGCCGTGGCGAGCCGACGGAGACGCTGCACAACATCGTGCGTCTGATTCAAAACCGCATGTCGACCGATGTTTGCTCGGTTTATCTGCTGGAGCCGGATCGTCGCACCCTGTCGTTGGCGGCGACGGTGGGACTGCGAGCGGACAGCGTAGGACGTGTACGCATGCGGCTAGAT